>NZ_CP058560.1:1500000-1647500 GCF_018141185.1 Methanobacterium alkalithermotolerans
ACTACCTGCCCGGATGCCTGGTTTTATAGGATCCATGATTCCATTTATACCGGATTTAGCCATCTCATCCATATAGGGAGTATGGGCTGCTTCCAATGGAGTTTTATAATCAATTTCTTTCAGGGGACGATCTGCCATCCCATCAATTATCATTATTATCCCTGTCATGTTTTCACCTTTTCATGGCATTAAACCAGCAAAATTCCCAGAAAAGCACCGGTAAGGGTGGCTAATAAATTTACATGTTCATTATTTAGATAATTTCTTCGCTCTAAAACTGCACCCAGAATACTATCCATAAAACAACCGACGGTACCTGCAATTATGGATATCTTCAATGAAATCAGGGGATCTGGATAAATTCCTAAAATATAGGCAAAAAATCCGATAATTCCTGCTCCTACAATTCCGGCAACGGTTCCTAAAACTGATATTCCTCCATCAGTACCGGGATTAACTTTTTTTAGAGTGGTAATCAATCTAGGTGTTTGTACCACACCAACTTCGCTGGCCAGGGTGTCGGCTGTGGCAGTGGCTACAGAACCAATAAATCCCCCTACAAATCCGTCATAGGAACCAAATGCGGCCATTACAAAGGGAACAATCCCATTAGAAATAACGTTCTTGGCACTTCTTCTTCCTTCGTAAACACCAATTTCTTTTTTATACTCATGACGGTATTTGGTTGATACAAAACCTAGAATAAGAAAAATTAAGATTAAAACAAGCCAGTTAAAACCGGCAGAAAAAATAATTATGAGACCCATGACAACCATAAAAATAGATCCCCATAGATCCAGAGCACCTCGAATATAAGTTACGAGCCCTATTATCAGACAGAGGATCACATATAATGAGCTTATCATGTTGGTCCCAATTTTCCGGTTTTTAAATTAAATACTAAAAAAATTATTGTGGTTCTTCCAAGACCTTGGTTTTTATAATTTCAACTCTTTTGAGAGGATAAATCTTTTTAGCACGGTGATAAATTTCAGATGCTATTTTACCAGTTACCACAGCTTCTACCAGTTCAGTGAAACTTTTATCTGCAACAATTTTCTTTAAGAGTTCATCTATAGTTTCTCGCATGAACTTTTGCTGGGATGACTTGGCCCGGCGAGTGGTAATGGCCAGCACATGCAATTTTATTTTATAGCCTTCTTTGGTTTCCACAATAACCGGAGCATCTATTCGGCTGCTTCCCCGCCTAATCATGCTTCTTACATAATCAGTGGTCACTTCATGCCCGATGAACTTGGTATGTGCAGTATCTCCCACCACATTTTTTACCTGGAACTTTAATTTTACATATTGTTTGGAAAAGTCACCAGCTAACTCTCTCATGGTGGCTTCCACTTTCCTTTTTACTAGAAAATCAGGGTCTCTTGAAGGAGTAATTCCTATTTCATCTTCTCCAAATCCTTCTGGACTAATTATTCTGTACCATTGTTTTTCTTTCCATGTATCTCTTACTCTTCTTCGTCTAGCTTTAGCCATTATTAATCACCTTTAATTTGTGAAATATGGGGATAAAAAAATTTCCAATTGTTATTCAAGAACACTTAAAATTATATTTTAACATATAAATTATTCGCAATATCGAAATTCTTTTATAAATCCTTTATTTATAGCTTATAAATTATTTAAGTGCTTCTTATATTTCAAGGTTCAGATGCCTGCGTTAAACATCTATTAAAATAAACCTATTATTTATTGTCTAAATTTTCAGGAAGTTTATCCTTATTATAATTGAGAATTAAATCAAAAACCCGCCCAAGGGGTACCTTAACTTTTTTTATTCCTAGTATTTAAAAGTGTGGTACCGGACCCTATCAAAATCATCACTAACTTAAAATAAATTAAAAGCAATATTTACTAAATATGATTCTAATTAAAAATAATTTGGTATTTTAAATATTTATCTATCTAATTCTTAAAAATATATTATTAAATTTAATAGAATTATAATGGTTTATTCATAAATTCCACATGTTTTCTATATCTTTCCAGCACTTCTTCTGTACTTCCTTCATCCAGAACTACCTTTATCCCGGCATTTTCCAGACCAAATTTAGCATTCATCCCTGCCTGGGCACAGATTACCACATCACAATCTTTTATCATATCCAAAAGCATGTTCCATTGATGTTTCATAGAAACATCTATCTGTGATTTTCGATTTTCTAAAAAAGTTAATTTAAGATTTTTTTCATCAAATTCATATATAGGTAAAATTTTAGCCTTTCCAAAATGAGATACATTGTTTCCATCAGAAGTAGTAACTGCAATTTTCATTAAATCACCTTAAAATCATTAAATTATTTTAAACCTACAAAAACCGGGATTTGCCCAGAATCAGGATTCCAAATGTCTTTAGAAAATTCTCTGTATATGGAAACTGAGAAACCAGTATTTTTCATTATTTCTGATATCTGCTCTAATTCAAAAACACCAATGTCATGGCAGTCTATATCAAAATCAACCTTTCCTTTTTCTTTTATCAAAAAAACAAAATTGGCATGGAATATATTATCTTCTAAATGTGACTGGCATATTCTGGCTAACTTTAAATTGTCTTCCACTACAGTGTCAACCGATACCCTTCCTTCTACCCAGTTATTTTTATTTATTCCCAGATCAAAAATTACCAACCCTCCCTCTTTAAGATGGCTATAAAAATTTTGCAGAGCGGTTTTAAAATCTTCCAGACTTAAATTATAGTTCATCGCACTAAAAAGGCAGGTTATAATATCAAATCTTTTATCAATATTCAGATTCTGCATATCTCCTTCTATAAATTCAACATCAGGTGATTTTTGCCCGGCAATATCAATCATTTCTTTGTTAATATCCAGTCCCATGACTTTGAATTTATTTTTGAGTATATTTACATGACTTCCAGTTCCACAGGCTACATGTAAAAGAAGATTTCCTGTTATCTGCTTTTTCTGGGTAATCCATTCAATAAATTCACATTCTCGCCTATAATCCTTTTTTGAGTATATTTTATCATAATATTTGGCTAAATTTTTATATAATTCCTGACCGGGCATGCCTCCCACCTGGCAATAATTAATCTTTTATTTTCTTAATCAGAGAAGCCACGTTATTTCCAAAGCGCCTTATAGTTTCCAGGCCTTCTTCATCTTCTTCTACTTCTCCAGGAGCCCAACCAAATACCATGTTCCAGTAGGTGGATCCAGGAACAATCATATCATTAATAAAAAAGAACATGAGCATTTCCTGAATGGTGGCAGTATGTCCTCCTCTTCGGGCTACCGCAATAGGTCCTCCTACCTTCCAGCTTAAAAATTTATCAGTGGCTCGAGATACCATTCCGATTCTCTGTAATGCGGCCATAATGGATCCTCTTGCTGTCCCGAAATAAACCGGACTTCCCACAATGAATCCATCAGATTTCCTGATTTTTTCTATTATTTCATTTAGCCCGTCATCTATTTTGCACTTTTTTATTTTAGCACATTTAAGACAGGCATGACAGGAATCAATATTCATATTTCTAAGTGATATGATCTCTGCTTCCAGACCATTTTGCTCTATTTCTTTTGCACATTCTTCAAGAACCTGCATGGTGTTACTTTTTTTTCGAGGACTGGCACATACCAAAAGCACTTTTTGCATAAAATCACTCCTTTAAAAATATTCTATTTATTTTAATTTATATAACTTAACAAAAATCTTTAAAATAATATTTCCATCTTTATTAGTTACCATATCTCTAATTTGTATTTTTAAGCTGATTTTAAGTTTTTGAATACTTTTTACAGGATATGCCAAAAAACACCTTAAAAAGAAAATAATCTCCAATTTAAGAAATAACCAATAATATGAATTTTTACCTTCTGGTGATGTTATAAAAATTCAAAATCAGGCATAAGAATCTTTAGAATTAATAGTGGGGTTATAAACTGAAGCCCGGGAATTTTATGGCTATTTTTTTTATAAAGGCCCTGGAGGCCCATATTTGCCCCAAAATTCTAATCAAATAAAAAATAAATATTCCCGGTTAAAAATCTTTTTTAAGAGTGCTTTAAAATATAAACATCATAATTCATCCACTTCGGCACCGGCTAAAGCATGCTGGCAGGGACAATCTTTATCATAACTCAAGGACTTAATTGTGGATTCTATAAGATCAACCAGGTTATTTTTTCTTTTATCCATTATTTCAAACACTTCATCTATGGTTAATTTGTAAGGAGAGATAGATGCTGCATAATTGGAAACCAGGCAGATACTTGAATAGCACATTTCCAATTCTCTAGATAGTATAACTTCTGGTATTCCGGTCATGCCTACCAGAGTTCCGCCCAGGATTTGAAACATCTTAATTTCAGCAGCAGTTTCAAAACGAGGCCCTTCGGTACATACATATACTCCCTGATCTACTACCTTACCTGAAGATATCAAAACCGATCTTAAATGACTACAGTAAGGTGAAGTAATATCTATGTGGACGGTACGTTCATCATAGAAAGTCCCGGGGCGCATTTTAGTAAAATCCAGAAAATCATGAGGTATAACAAAATCTCCCGGTGCAATTGATTCTTTAAGTGATCCCACGGCATTGGTTGCTAAAATTTGAGTTACTCCTATCTTCTTCAAGGCCCATAGATTGGCCCGGTAATTAATCATATGGGGAGGATAATCATGATCAGATGCATGGCGAGGAATAAAAGCTATGTCCTTTTCCTGGAATTTAAATAATGATATCTCGGGAGAATTACCATAAGGCGTTTCAATTATCTTTTTTTTTATGTCCTGTCCATGTTCTGTAATTTCATAAACTCCCGTACCACCAATAATCCCTATCATTAATTCACCACCAATTTGATTATGATCATATCAAAATAATAAAAAATCCACTAGTGAAGTGGATATTATATAAATTATGCATGGAATGTTTTCTAAACTAATCTACATTAAAAAATAAATTAAGGGAACTAACCTTTGGCTACACCTAAAGGAACCATTTTAGCAACTAATTTAGAGATACCTGCCTTATGGACTGTTTCTACAACTTCATCAACGTCTTTATAGGCTCCAGGTGCTTCTTCAGCCACCACGGGCATGGAAGTCGCCCTTATGACAATGCCTTTACTTTCCAGGTATTTTTGAACTTCTTCTCCCTTATACTCTCTTTTGGCACCGGCCCTACTCATCTTTCGGCCAGCCCCATGGGCAGTTGACCCGAATGTTTCTTCCATAGCAGTCTGCGTACCATGGAGCAGGTAAGAAGCAGTTCCCATAGTACCGGGAATCAATACTGGTTGGCCAGTTTCCCTATAATCAGAGGGTATTTCTTTTCTACCTGGTCCAAATGCACGGGTAGCTCCTTTACGATGCACATATAACCTGGTGGCTTTCCCCTTTATTTCATGGACTTCTTTTTTGGCAATGTTATGGGCCACATCATAGAGCACACTCATTCCCATATCTTCTGCACTTTTTTGGAAAATTTCTTCAAAGGATTCTCTTACCCAGTGTAATATCATTTGTCGATTAGCCCAACCATAATTAGCTGCTGCTGCCATGGCCTTAAAATAATCTTGAGCCTCATCAGAATCTACAGGTGCACAGGCAAGTTGACGATCAGGTATATTTATTTTATGCCGTTTATAAGCTTTATCCATTATTCTTAGATAATCTGAGCAGACCTGATGGCCACAACCCCGGGACCCGGAATGAATCAGCACAGCTATTTCTCCTTTACTGATTCCAAATTTTTCAGCAGCAGATGGTTCGAAAATGCTTTCAACTTTTTGAACCTCTAAAAAATGATTTCCAGAACCCAATGAACCTAATTGGGGAATACCTCTTTTTTTAGCCTTTTCACTGACCTTTTCTGAGTCAGCATCTTCCATTTTCCCATTTTCTTCCAGATATTTTAAATCTTCTTCCCATCCATAACCATTTTCCACAGCCCATTCTGCACCCTGGTTAAGTACTTCATCAATCTGGCCTCCAGCAAGCCTTAATTTTCCTTTACTTCCTACTCCAGATGGAACATTTTTAAAAAGGGTATTTATGAGTTCTTTGATTTTTGGCTGGATTTCTTCCTGGGTGAGATTTGTTCTTACCATTCTCACTCCACAATTTATATCGAATCCAACTCCCCCTGGACTTATAACTCCTGTCCTGGCACTGAATGCACCTACTCCTCCAATACTGAAACCATATCCAAAGTGGATATCCGGTAATCCTATGGAAAACTTTTGTATTCCCGGTAAAGATGCCACATTGGCCACCTGATCCACAGCACCTTTTTCCAGATCTTTTAGTGAATTATCATCCAGAAAAATTCTCCCTGGAACCCTCATACTTTTTTTATAGTCGCTGGGAACTTCCCAAACACAATCTCTAACTTTGTTTAGAACTTCTTCCATACTCATAATAACCCTCTATAAATTTTTTTAAATTTAACTACGCCCTGATGGATATAATCTGCCGGAAATCATTATTTAATAAAATATAACTCTAAATAAAATCAATAAAAAAACCATCTGAACTTTCTATTCTTCTTTAATCTTTGATAAAGACACTTTTCATAAATCTAATATGACTCTCACCCTATATCCATTTTCCTCTATTACTTCCATCATATGGAATGTCACTGCTTTTACTTCATCCCGTCTTTCATGAATTTCAGGATTGAATTTTTCACCACGGAACAAACCATGGAGAATATAATCTTCCCCCTCTTTTTTAATATTCACCTTAAAATCTGAAAACACCATAAATTCCACGTCATGTAAAAATATGAGTTCTTCCAGGTAATCATAAAGAAGAGATACTTTATCTTCTGATTTAACTTCAATTTCTCTTTTTTCCACTTTCTGAATCTGAGAAGTACGGGTCATCACTTCGAACATGGCCAGGCCCGCATTTTCAAATGACTCTTCTAGGGTAGATCCATAAGCAAGGTAACCCGCATCTGCTGTTACATCAAAAAATTCGAATTGGGGTCGGGATCCATTACCTGAATCAAAATTATTATTCAAAATATAACACTCCTTATTAAGGTTATTTTATTGATTATAGATGATTAAATGGTTTATTAGCCTTATTTTAATTTATTAATGTTTATTAGTCCTATAGGGGTAGAATCGATTATTTATTATTGATATATGCCTGTGCTAATACCACTGATTACTTTTCATACGCTCTCTATCTCTTTTTTTAAATAGTTCTTTAAACAAGTATGCTTATGTGGAAGTGATTTTAATGTTTAAACTTAGCAAATCTGACTCAATTCCAAATTTAAGAAAAAAAAGGTCTTTAATTGATTTAGGACCTATTGACATTCAATCATGCATGGTGATACTCTTTATCACTATATTAATTCTGGCAAGCATAGTTTATGCCACTGCCATCCCTAACTCGAATTTCCCGGCAGGAGTATAAACTTACAAGACCTCCTAAAAATTTCCTGCCAAAGCCCCCATATTAATTCATGATTTAGAGGGTAACCATGCATTTATTGATTTCCTCCTGGTTGAATCTTAAAATAATCAGCCGGGAGTTTCCCCTCATTCCTTTTCCAGTAAATTTGGTGTCTATCAATCTTAAAAACTCTAATTTATCCAGCATCCTATTAAAGGAGGAATAACTACTTCCTCCTTTTTCCTTAAAAACCTTATACAAATCTCCCGCAGTTAAATTATCATCATTACATTTACTTATAATTTTAAGAAGATCCGATTCTGCAGATGATAGTGATTTAAGGGTATGCATGAGATTCACTGGCCCGCTGCTTTTTACTGCTTTTTCTAAATGCTTTTTTTCTATAGCACGTGAAGCTTCTGCCTCTGCAAGATTACCACATACTCTTAAAAGATCAATACCTACTCTTAAATCTCCATTTTCTGAAGCATAGTTTGCTATTTCTTCTAAAATTTCATCTGAAATCACGTCGGGATAGAAACCGGTTTTCACCCTGTCCTTTAAAATGTTGAACATTTCATGGTGACTATAAGGTGAAAAAACAATTTCCTGGGGAATAAAAACTGAGTTCACATTTTTGTCCAGAGCATATCTGAACTCTATATCGGATAGAATAGCAAAAACTCCGGTTCTAACTCCGGGAAACACTTCATATGCTCTTAAAATATCATAAAATATTTTATTGGCATTTTTACTGTGGAAAAGGTAATTAACATCATCTAAAGCAATTACCAGAGCTTTTTTATCAGACGCCAGTTTTTGCATAATACTGTGATATATCCTTGAAAATGGAACTCCTGTTTCAGGAGGATAATGTCCGAAAATCTTATGGTAAATCTGGGAAAAAATTCCAAATCGGGTGGTATGAAGCTGACAATTTATATAACAACAAACTATCTGTTCAGAACTGCTTTCAACCATTTCAAAGACTTTTTTAATTGCAGTGGTCTTGCCGGTGGCACATGAACCAAGTATAACTGAATTAACTGGTCTTCCTTCTTTTAAAGCAGGACGGATACAAATGGCAAGGGCTTCCATCTGGGAATCTCGATAATTATAATTTTTAGGAACATAATCCGGATTAAAGGCATTAATATCCTTAAAAATGGTTTCATCATGTAGCAGGATGTCTTTTATATCCATAACATTACCTTTGTTTTACCTGATATAAATTCTATTAAATAATTGCCTCATGGAAAATTTTAATTTGGCTGTTTCTGCAATACATTACTTTAATTCTAAAAACTTTTCTAAATTTGAATGCTTCAAATTACATACTTCAACTTTCTCGTTTTTTATTATCCATTGAATTAATTTTTCAGCATATTCCAATTTTAATTCTTTAATAGGTCCCGCGGGTCCTACTTCAGAATCTATTTCTGGCCGGGAATATTTGCTAACTACCTTCCCAAAGTCCATTCCTGCTAAAATTAATTTTTTAGCCCCTAATTGCACTGCTAAAAAAACTGCCCGATCTCCATCAGTAAATCCTCCAAAATTATGAACATATTTCAAAGGAACACTTTGGGTGGTTCCTATAACTTTTTTTAAGGAACCGGAATATTTTAAAATATTTTCCAGATTATTTCCATGGGCATGTACCACCATAAATGCATTTTTATTATTTGCAATTATTAAATCATCTATATTGCCATCTAAATCAGTTACAATTATATGGGGAACCATATCTTCTTCTAAAAGGGCAGTAGTAGCTCCATCAGCAGCAACCAGAATAAAATCCGTGGAGTAAACCTTTTTTATAGATTTAACATGTTTTTTAAGGGAGGGACCTGCTCCAAATACAATGAAATTTTCACCTGAAGGCAATTCGGAAAGCGAAAGTGCCTTTCCTTTACTTAATATTTCATTTAAACGCCGGGCGGTTTTTTCATCATCTTCTTTGTTGAATCCAAATTTTTTTAGAATTTCCTCATACCAGCCCATCCACACTTCAAGTTCCATGTAATTAAATTAAATAGATATCCTAAATAAATTTATCATAATCTCCAGACCACACATATTCCATAAATCATTTAATGAATCCGGACCAGGTATTTTAAAAGGGCTAAAAAAATGAGTTAAACTGCTTACTACTTCCTTTTTCTTTAGAAAAAAATTTCAAAATACTTGCACCGAATATTAATTTTATGATTTAATTGATTAAGAATAAATCTTTTTATAATCCAAGTTATAAATGGTAGATTAAAATTTAATAATTCTTTGAAACTAAAAATAATCTAAGATCAAAATCCTAATTATGATCTGGTTGGAGGTTTGTTAAAATGAATGAAACATTACTAATGATTCCCGGACCCACCCGGGTAGCACCCCGAGTATTGAAGGCCATGTCTGAGAATATAGTAAACCATAGAAGTGCTCTTTTTGGTAAAATTCTAACTGAAACTACACAGATGATGTCTGATGTATTTAGAACCAGCAATAAATCTTATTTAATCACAGGTTCTGGTACTGCAGCCATGGAAGCGGCTATGGCCAATATTATTCAACCTGGTGATAAAATATTAAGTGTGGTTGGAGGTAAATTCGGTCAGAGGTTCATGCAAATTGTGGATGCTTTTGGTGGTGAACCTGAATCCATCGAAGTGGAATGGGGAGAAGCAGTAAACCCGCAGGAGATAAAAAACTATTTAGATAATAATCCGGACATAAAAGCGGTTACTGTGGTCCATAACGAAACTTCAACTGGTGTTGCAAACCCCATAAAAGAAATAGGAAAAATTATGCAGGATTATGATGCATTATATGTGGTGGATACAGTTTCTTCTTTAGGGGGAGATGAAGTTGACGTGGATGGATATGGAATTGATATCTGTGTCACCGGATCTCAAAAATGTTTAGCTGCACCTCCGGGTATGGCAGCCATTACCTTAAGTGACGATGCCTGGGAAATAGTAGATCAGATTGAGCCCCAGAGCTACTACTTAAATCTGAAAAAGTACAGAAAAAGTGGGAATGCAGAACCTCCTGAAACACCTTATACTCCTTCTGTATCTTTAATGTATGCTATGCACGAAGCACTAAATGTTATAATGGAAGAAGGTTTAAATCAGAGAGTAAAAAGACATCAATTAGCTGCTAAAGCAACAAGAAATGCAATAAAAGCCTTAAATTTGGAATTATTCCCTAAAGAAGAAGTATCTTCCACTACTGTTACGGCCATCAATATTCCAGAAGGGGTCACTGATGCCGAGCTACGGGGTACCATGCGTAATAAGTACCATGTGGAACTGGCTGGAGGTCAGGATCACCTTAAAGGCAATGTCTTCCGGATTGGTCACATGGGCAATATAACTCATAGGGAACTAATAACTACCATATCTGCTTTAGAAATGACATTAAGAGAATTAGGATTTGAAATTGAAATGGGTGAGGGTGTAGCTTCTGTTGCAGATGTTTATCTCCCAGAAAACCTCTGAATTTCTTTTTTAAACCTTTTTTAAATTTAATTATTTTTTTTCTTATTCCCGCATTTGTGAGGGTAAGGGAATATTTTCCTGGGGATCAACTATAATCTCAACTAAATAGGGCTTATTTGATTTTATGGCTTTATCAACTGCATTAAATACGTCATCTGAAGATTCTACTCTAACCGAATCTATTCCATAAGATTTACCTAACATAACAAAGTTCGGGTTTTCCAGTGCCACCTGAAATGCACCCTGATAGAAGGTATCCTGCCACTGGCGAATTATTCCCAGGCAGTGATTATTAAGGACACATATCACCACCGGTATGTTTTCCTGTTTGATGGTGGCCAGTTCCTGCAGGGTCATTTGAAAACCACCATCTCCGGTAATAACTACTGTATGTGATTGTGGACAGGCCAGAAAACAGCCTATGCTGGCAGGCAATCCATAACCCATAGGACCAAATGAACCAGAAAATATAAGTGAACCGGGTTTTTTAACTTTTTTTAGAAGAGTAACCCAGGTGGTATGGGAACCAGCATCATTTACAATGGTAGAATCACCTGACGCTTTTAAAATTTGTTTAATAGCTTCCTGTGGCTTCAAAGGCCCTTTTTGTATTTTATGTTTTGGTTTTAAATACAAAGAATCAGGGAATTTTTTTCTAATTTCACTTAACCAGGTAGAGCTATCTGGAAAATCTAAGGATTTAAACTTATGCAGGACGTTTTTAACATTACTCTGAATATTTATATGGCCTTTTAATACTTCTGAATCAATATTGACATGTATTATTTTAGCATCTCCTATCCCCACCAGGGTACGTTCTGATAAGCGGCAGCCCAGGGCAATTATCACATCAGAATTTACCCCGGCATAATTTGCCCGGCCTGTTCCGCGGGTCCCTATCATGCCTAAAGATAAGGGATCATATTCACTTAAAACACCTCTTGCAGGATAAGTGGTTGCTACGGGTATTTTATTATTATTAATAAATCTTCTGAAGTCTTTCACCGAATGAGACCATATAATGCCTGATCCTGCAATCACTAAAGGTTTTTTACAATTTTCAATAGCATTAACTGCCTGGGAGAAATCATTAAATTCGTTTTCAGAGTAATATTTTACATTTTCTGCTAGTAAACTGTAATCTAGTTCCTCTTCCAGAACATCTTTAGGGATATTTATATGCACCGGACCGGTGGGGCCATATTTGAGCATTTTAAGTACTAATTTAAGCTTTAAAATTGCATCTGGAGCATTTTCAGCATAAAAACTTTCCAGGGTGATATTTTGGAATATATTGCACAATTCCACATCCTGAAATCCACCTTCACCTTTAAGATAGGTGGGTACATCTCCAGTAATAACCAGCATAGGCACTGCATCTTTGTAGGCAGTAGCAACTCCCATTACCAGGTTTAAAGCTCCGGGACCTGCTGTAGCAACACAAACTCCGATTTTACCTGATGAACGGGCATACCCATCTGCAGCATGAGCCGCCGCCTGTTCGTGCCTTACCAGGATATGCTTTATTGTGGAAACACGAAGAGCATCATATAAAGGCAGGACCTGTTCACCTGGGTGACCGAATATATATTCCACCTGTTTTTCCTGGAGTAGTTTTACAATTGCAGAACTACATTTGATAGGATGGTCCATTTTTTCATTAATTATAAAACCCTCTTAAAATTTATACCACTAATTCAATGACTATGCTATTTATTCTGGTGGATTAAAAATTTTTGCAAAACTAAAACTTCTAAAATCAAATTTCTTAAAATAAACACTGATAAAAAATCCATGTTAATTCCCTCCCTTTAATTAAAAATAGAAAATTATTCAAATATCCCCTTACAAAATATGAATCAGCTAAATTATTATTTAAGTAAATAATAAAGGCGGGGATTTAATGGGGAAAAATTTAGATGCATTGCTTAAAGAAGAACGTATTTTCAAGCCAGATGAAGAATTAGTATCCAACAGCAATATCAAGCAATGGATGGATATGCATGGCATTAAAAATTACGATGAACTTTTAGAAAAATCAGCTGCTAATCCAGAATGGTTCTGGGATGAGATGGCCAGGGACCTGGTTTGGTTTGAAGATTATAATGAGGTTTTAGAATGGAAAGCCCCCCATGCTAGCTGGTTTTTAGATGGAAAATTTAATATTGCCTATAATGCTCTGGATAGACATATTAAATCAGGTAGAAAAAATAAACTGGCCTACATCTGGGAGAGTGAGAAAGGGGAAGTACGTAAATTTACTTATTTTGAATTGTATCGTGAAGTTAATCGCCTGGCAAACGCTCTTAAAAAAATGGGGATTAAAAAGGGCGATAGGGTTAGTATATACTTACCCATGATTCCAGAACTGCCTATAGCAATGCTGGCATGTGCCCGTATTGGTGCAGTGCATAGTGTGGTTTTTTCTGGCTTTTGGGCTAAAGCATTTCAGGAAAGAGCTAAGGATGCTCAGTCAAAGGTAGCCATAACAGCGGACGGATTTTACAGGAGAGGTAAACTTTTAAAATTAAAGGATACTTTAGATGAAGTAATGGAACATATACCTTCTCTAGAAAAAGTGGTGGTGGTAAAAAACACCCACTGCGATCTGGATATGAAGAAAGGAAGAGATGTATATTGGGAAGAAGTCATCCAAAATGAAAGTATGGAATGCTCCTGTGAAGAAATGGATTCAGAAGACCCCTTATTTATTCTTTATACTTCTGGTACTACTGGAAAACCCAAAGGAGTCCTTCATACTCATGGAGGATATGCGGTGGGAGCCTCTACCACACTTAAATTTGTATTTGACATCAAAGATCAGGATATCTGGTGGTGTGCAGCAGATATAGGATGGATCACTGGTCATAGTTACATTGTATATGCCCCTTTAATACTGGGTGCCACTTCGGTGATGTTTGAGGGAACACCGGATTATCCTGATCCAGGAAGGTTCTGGGAAATTATTGAAAAATATGGGGTAAGTATTTTTTATACAGCTCCCACTACCATTCGCCTGTTCATGAAATATGGGGAAAAATGGCCCCAAAAATATAACATGAACACTTTAAGGATTTTAGGTTCTGTAGGAGAACCCATTAATCCTGAAGCATGGATGTGGTACCACCAGCACATAGGAAATAGAAAATGTCCTATTATGGATACCTGGTGGCAAACTGAAACAGGTATGCATCTAATAACTCCCTTACCTATAACTCCTTTAAAACCAGGGTCAGCAGTTAAACCTTTTCCCACCATTAAAGCAGAAATAAAAGACGATGAAGGAAATACTTTAACTAAAGGGGGCGGACATTTAGTTATTAAAAATCCCTGGCCGGCTATGTTTCGGACACTTTTTGGAGAACCAGAAAGATATGTGGAATCTTACTGGAGTAAATTCCCTGATACTTATTTAAGTGGTGATGTGGCCCGCCTTGATCAGGATGGTTATTACTGGATTCAGGGAAGAGAAGACGATGTTTTAAATGTGGCAGGACATAGAATAAGTACTGCTGAGGTTGAATCTGCTCTGGTTAGTCATCCTTCTGTGGTTGAATCTGCGGTGGTTGGAAAACCAGACCTGCTTAAAGGTGAAGAAATTTCTGCTTTTGTGGTGCTTGGTGAAGAATACCAGGCTGACCCGCAATTAAAAAATGAACTTAGAGACCATGTTAGAAAAGAGATAGGGCCTATAGCAAGTCCATCATATATTGGTTTTGTGGATGACCTTCCTAAAACCCGTTCAGGAAAAATTATGCGCAGGGTTATTAAAGCAAAGGTTAAATCAGAGGATGTGGGTGATACAAGTACCCTGGCCAATCCAGAATCAGTTGATGCACTGGATAGGGCCATTTAATTTTTATTTTTCCTTAACGGATTAATAAAAATTATAATTCTGATTCCTGGTAAGAGCCATTATATTCTCCAGATCCTCTTACTTCAAATACCACTCCCTGAGCAATACGCTCCCCCTGCTTTAGCTGATAATCAAATTCACCATAGTTATATAGCATGAATTGCAAGGTTCCATAAAATCCAGGGTCACCTACAGCAGTATGTACTGATATGAAGGACCTTAAAAGGGTAGATCGAGGGAGATAAAGCATAGAAAAACCCTTTGGAATCTTAATTTTCCGATCAATAGTGGCCAGATAGGCGGTTTTTGGCTTCAGAATATAAATAGGGGGTTCTAATTTTTTCAGTTCTGGTAAATTTTTTTCATTATCTATTAAAGATCCAGGGCTTTTTTGAAGGTATATTTCATCCAAGGGAAGATCTATTCCTGAAGGCTGCACATGTTCTTTGAAATTAGGAAATAGTTTAATAAGTTCTTTTTCGCCAATTATACGTATTCCTCCGTTACTACTATGATTTAATTATCTGTAATCGCAGATAGCTATGATTTTACATTTGTGAGACTATAGGGTTAATTTTTAACAATTATCCGCATATGTATTTTACATTTAACAATTAACTAAAATTGATTCAAGCTGTTTTATAAAGACACTGGACAGTTTGATTTGGTTAAGGGGTTTTAAGTTTTTTAAGTGTGGCTTTTATAAATTCAGGGATATCACCCGGATATCTACTGGATATGATGTTAGCATCTTCTACAACTTCCTGGTCAAGATATTCTGCACCTGCATTTATTATATCCTGTTTTATTGATTTCCATCCGGTTATCTTACGGTCTTTTAGAACTTTTGCTGTTATCAAAAGCTGTGGGGCATGGCAGATAGCAAATACCGGCTTACCACTTTCTACAAATTCCCGGGTAAATTTTACTACATTTTCATTTACTCGCAAAATATCTGGAGAGAAACCACCTGGTATCAGAAGTGCATCAAAATCTTCAACATGGGTTTGTTCTATATCCTGGTCAATAAGAACTGATGTATCTTTTTTTCCTTTAACCATAGTACCTTTATTAATACCAATATGAACCAGATCATGCCCTTTATTTTTAAAAGCAGATGCAGGCTTGATGTACTCAACGTCTTCAAATAAATTATCAATTAAAACTGCAATTACACTCATTAAAACCACCATTTTAATATATATTAGAATTGTGTTAAGTAAATTTATATGATAATATTAATAAATTATAGTAAAATAATTAAAAATGAAGGGTGATAAAATGCCGGTTATTCATATTGATAGTAATAAATTATCTCGAAAACAAAAAAGAGAACTTGTAAAAGTTATAACTAAGGTTTCAAGTGAAATAATGAAACTTCCTGAGAATGCCATAACCATTATTATCCGGGAAGTAGAAGCAGAAGATGTTGGCTTGGGGGGCCAGCTGCTTTGTGACAGAGATCTTTAAGTATCTCACTAATTTTTTAGAATCAAACCCTTTTTTGATAAACCAATTCTTTAAAAATAATTTTAAATTCAGTTCCACTATTTTGATCCATGTAAATTTTACCATTAATCTGATTTACCAGGTTAATAACCAGACGCATACCCAGGGTCTTTGTATTTCTAAAATATATATCTTCAGGAAAACCTATTCCATTATCACGGATTATGAGAACATAATCTTCTTTTTCTTGGTACAATTCAATTGTTATTAAACCCTTTCTTTTAGAGGGGAAGGCATGTTTTAAGGAGTTGGTCACCAGTTCATTGATTATTATTCCGCAGGGAATACCGGTTTCGATATTTAAATTTAGTTTTTCCAGAATAAAATTTAATTTTATACTTTCTGGATTAGAGATATAAGTATAAAATAAATAATAAACCAGATCTCTTATATATTCTGCAAAATCAATTCTAGCCAGGTCTTTGGAACGATAAAGTTTTTCATGGATTAGTGCCAGTGACTTAACCCGATTTTGACTTTCAATAAATAATTCACGGTCTTTATCATCTTTTAAGTGGGGATTTTGAAGATTTAATAAGCTAATTATAATTTGCATATTATTTTTTACCCGATGATGTATCTCACTAAGCAGCAATTCTTTTTCTTCTAAAGCAGATATCATTTTTTCTTCATATTCTTTCTGATAACTGATGTCAGTTACCATAGCAAAGGAACCATTAAAATTATTTTCATCATCAAGTAACGCAGTAGCTGAAACAATACTCCATAAAGTACTACCATCTTTTTTTCGGAACTTTCTTTGATACCTATCAGAGAAACCCTTTAATCTATTTTCCATTAAACTATCATGGTCTTCCAGTTCATCTTTAAACATAAAACTGGTCACGTTCCTGCCTATCATTTCTTCCGCCTTGTAACCTAACATATCTGCCATTTGTGGATTAACAAAGGTAGTCACGAAATTTTTATCCATGGACCATATTCCTTCATGGGCGGTTTCTACGAAATTCCGGTACTTTTTTTCACTTTCTTCCAGGGCCATTTGAGTTTTTCTGGATTCAGTTATGTCTTTGAAAAAAACCGCGGCTTTATTCTTGCCAGTATGAACCACATTAATATCAAATATCCCTATAATGTCTCTTTCTTCATATTCAAAACGTTCTTCCTGGTATTCTCCACCTTCAAGAGCTATGTTATAATATATTTCTGGCAACCGGGTACCAGTTAATCCCGGGAAAGCATCTTGTATAGGAAGATGGAGGAGGGGTTGGTGGTCAATTTTTAATATTTGGTCTGCAGCATTATTATATCCGATAAATATTAAATCCTCATTTATTATTTCGTAACTATGAGCACCAAAGGGAGCAGAATCTATTATTTTTTTAAGCCTTTTTTCATTATTTTTTAATTCATTAAAAAAATCATATCTCTCTTTTTTAATCTTCTGAGACTCTAAATAGAATGAAATGTCTCCTGCCAGTTCATTTAATAGTTCTAATTCTTCGGAATCAAATGCATCAACTTCATCTGAATAAATATTCAATGATCCTATTACAGCATCATCAACAAAAAGAGGCAGGGCTGCTGAGGAGTTATATCCTCTTTTAACTGCTCTTTCTCTCCAGGGTATAAAATCAGGGTCTTCAGGTATGTTACGGGATAAAAATATTTTTGAATTTCTTATAGATTTTCCAATAGGGCTTTGTCCATATTTATTGTCCCCCCAGCTAACCTTTAAAGAATCAAGGTATCCTTCATTAAAACCGTACTGGGCTATGGGTTTTACGGATTTAAATTCATCATAATTAGCCATACCTACCCAGGCCAGCTTATAGCCTCCTTCATCAACGATTAAATGGCATAATTTATTTAGAAGAATATCCTGATTACTGATACGTACAATGGCCTGATTACAATCACTTATCATCCGCAATGCCCGGTTAACCTTCTTCAATTTCTTGTCCAGCTGGTGTTTGTAAATTGCAGATTCTAATGCAAAGCGCAATTCCTGATCATCCAGTGGTTTTATGAGGTAACCATAAGGTTCGGTGTACTTTGCTTTTTCCATTACTTTGTCTTCAGAATGAGCAGTTAAATAAATAATGGGAATATCAAACTGGTTTTTTATCTGTTTTGAAGTTTCTATACCATCCATATCTCCTCTTAAAACAATATCCATTAAAATAATGTCTGGATGTAATTCTCGGGTTAATTTCAGGGCTTCTTTTCCACTATGGGCTATGCCCGTAATCTGGTATCCCCAGTATTCTAGCTTTTTTTTAATATCAATTGCTGTAATAGCTTCATCCTCTACAATCAGGACGTGGTGGGCCATAGAAATTCAGATATATAGATATTTATAAAATTCTTAAGAAAACTACATTTCTTAATATGTATTTTTTTTAATGAGTCCTAACATAATATTTTTTCTATTTAAAAAAATATTAGAGTAGTAAAATTATAATTTAAATATCTTTTAAGACCTTAATTCAATGTGATTTCAATGCAATCTTCTGAAAATTCCCTGGAAAAAATTAAAAAACATTTTGATGACGAAGCTGAGGAATATGATAAGCTCATATTAACTCTAATTCCCCATTACCATGAAATGATTGATGCTTTAATATTATCCATTCCCTTTGCCCCTGAATATGATATTAAAGTTCTGGATCTGGGATGCGGTACGGGAAATATTTCTAAAAAGGTGAAAGAAAGATTTCCCCAGGCCCATATAACCTGTGTTGATATGGCAGAAAAAATGATTCACATGGCTAAAAATAAACTTTCAAAATATTCTGATATTTCGTATGTATTATCTGACTTCCAGAACTTAAAAATTGAAGAGGAATACCAAGTTATTATTTCTTCACTGGCCCTGCATCACCTGGAAAATAACCAGGCTAAAATTGATTTTTATAAGGTTATATATCAATCTCTGGTAAGAGGAGGAGCTTTTTATAATGCCGATGTGGTTTTAGGATCTACAGATTATTTGCAGAATCTTTATCTGGAAAAATGGAAAGAATTCATGGCTAAAAATTATTCTGAAGAAGAAATCGAAAATAAATGGTTACCTGTGTATCGTCAGGAAGATAAACCGGTGGAAATGAGGTGCCATATAGAATGGCTTAAAGAATGTGGATTTAAAAAGGTAGATGTGCTATGGAAATATTATAATTATGGGGTCTTCGGTGGATTAAAATAAGGTAAGAAAAGAATTTTTAAGAGAATGTAAATTTCCTGCCCTCTCTAAAATTTTATGATTAATTAAGGAATTTAGAAAAAATAATTAAAAATAGCTAAATTAATTGATCAACCATCCAGTCTGGTCTGAATTCAATTAAATCATCATAAGATTGACCGGTACCTAAAAATAAAATTGGCTTTTGTATCACATAACCAATAGACAGTGCCGCACCACCTTTAGCATCGGCTTCGGCTTTGGTTAGAATTATACCATCCAGATTTACGGTATCATTGAACTTCATGGCCTGTGCTACTGCATCATTACCGGTAAGGGAATCTCCCACAAATATTATTAAATCTGGTCGGGACACCCTTTTTATTTTAGCCATTTCATCCATCAGATTAATATTAGTTTGCATTCTCCCTGCAGTATCAATCAGCACTAAATCTTTTTTCTGGGCTTTAGCATGTGAAACTGCATCGAAAGCTACTGCTGCTGGATCAGCACCTTTCTTGTGCTTAATTATTTTAATCCCAATGGTTTCAGCGTGATGGGTAATTTGTTCTATGGCCCCTGCACGGAATGTATCCGAAGCAGCAATTACCGGAGTGTATCCTTTCTTAATAAAATAAGTAGATACCTTGGCAATGGTAGTGGTTTTGCCGGTACCATTAATTCCCACAAACATAATGATTAATGGTTCCCCCTGAGCTTTCTTTTTATTAATAAGATGCTCAATGTTTATACTTTCCACATCTAAAATAGTAGAAATAGCATTTTTCAGGGCCTGGCGGGTATAATCTTCAACATCACTACTTCTTTTTATTTTTTTACCCACTAAATCATTTTTAACAGAGCTAATTATTGTTTCTGCAACTTCTAAAGCTACATCACTCTCTAATAAAGACATTTCAAGTTCCCACAAAATGTCTTCCACATCTTTTTCAGATAAGGTCTTTTCTCGAATAAAGGAAAAAATGCTGGATTTATCGCCATCCAACTCTTCTTCTTCAATAGATTTATCCTGAGTGGTGGGTTTTACAGATTCAACTTCTTTTTCATCTTTCTGAATAGATTCTTTTGATTTAAAACGTGAAAAGAAAGATTTAGATTCGGATTTTACTTCTTTTTCCTTTTCTGAAGGTGGGAGTTTAGATTTTTCTTCTGCTTCAACTTCTTTCAAGTCATCTTCTACAGAAGAAATTTTTTCAATCTTATTTTCCCTACTTAAAGTTGCCGATTGTTCTGAAGGTTTATCTTCATTTTTTAAGCCTTCTGATTCTGCTTCCCTGGAAACTTTATCAGTAAGCTTACCTACCGTGCTATTGAACTTTTTTTTAAGAGCATTGAACAATTACTGTTCACTTCCCCTTACTTTTTGCATAAGTTCCTCAGCTTGAGGAGATAATGTAGCAATAACTTCAGAAATCTTTTGCAGGTTTTCCACCATTTGATTCATAGCTTTGCTTAAGTCCTCTTTTTGGGTGGTAATGGTTTGTGAAGCGTCTTCAAATTTCTTTTTTATAGCTACACCTGCACCCACACTCATAACTATCTCATCAGTGTTTTTTAATTCTGCACTAACAAAAGAACCAGCACCGACCGGGACCAGAGCTTCCAATTCTTCCCCATCTTTAATACTTTTTAAAGTATTCTCTAAAATTTCTAGCTCATTAAGAGATGCTTTAACTGATTCAATCTGCTGCTGCAAAAATTCAGCCTGACTCTGGTACATATTTAGTTCATTTGCAATTTCCTCTAAACGCTGCTGGTCTTCCATAAAATCACCCGTTGGACATAGCTTTAATCATAGGATCCTGCGCTTCTTCTAGAGAAATTTCTTCTATTTCTTCGATTTGGATTTGTTCTCTGCTAATATGGTGCTTACTTCCAAATTCAGAATAAATCTTTTCGTAAATGTCTTCTTCTTTTATGGCTTTAAGTTCCTTGGTGAAATGTTTTAATTTTTCTCCCATCAAAAACTTGCCTTGAATCTTAAATATCTTTGTTTTCATAAATATCCCTCAAGAAAGCCAAATGCTTCTTCAATTCTTGCCATTTCAGGACCAGTAGTATTTTCACTTACTATTACTCCATTTGAGTTGGCAATAGAACACGCCCCTACCAAACTCACTCCCTTATTAACGGTTCCCACATCAGCAGGAACTTTTAGAACTTCTTCTACTAATTTTAAATCTTCAGGAGATGTATGGGGATGTAATAATGCGCCTTTATTAGTTGCTGTAGCCACAGATCCTACAATGTCGAATCCTGCTATTGTGGCTCTTTGAGCATCAACCTCTAGAAACGTATTAATCAATTCTAATGATTTATCAGATAGAAGAGGACTAACCAGGGCACCGTTATCATTTACTATCATAATATTTCCTAAGGCGGTGTACTTATCTGGAATTTTTTCCACTTCAATCCCTGCATTTCTCAGTGCCATTATTTCTCTATCCATGGTATATGGAGAAACCAGGAAACCCTGAGAATTGCCTGCAGTGAGTGCGCCTGCAAGGCTGCTTCCACCAATGGAAGTTTGAAGAACTTCTATTTCCAATGCTTCTTTTATGGTATTGAGCACTACATCGGAAATATGCAGGGGTACCAGAGCAACTTCATCAGTCACTGATAAATAAACTCCTAGATTGGGGTTTCCATTGAGATTGATTCTCTTAATCATGCTTCACCGATTTAAGTTATTCAACCAGGGTCACTTCAACAATGCCGTCTTCTTCTTTAGTTGCTTTAACTTTAATTTTTGGGGGAACTTTTTGAATTCCTCTTTCCCATATTTTTTCATTTACAGAAGCATCTATTTTTACTTCTTCAGCTTTCATATGCTTCTGTATGAATTCTTTAACTAAACGTACTGCTTTAGGACTTCTAATGGTCCGGGGAACGTTTTTAACTTTTCTAAGCGGTATAATGTAAACTCTTTCCATATGAACCTCTCCTATACCTTTAAACTATTCCTTCTCCAGTGCCTCATTTTAGGATGAGTTCGCACTTTACGGTTAGTCTTAAGCATGGTCCACATAGGAACCTTTCTATTTTGTTTATTTGCTTTAGCAAGTCTTAATTTTTTAGCTAATGGTTTATTTCTACTCATTTTTTTTCCACCAGTAAATTTTAATCAACATTTAAATTTTAAAGGACAAATCAGCATGACCTGAAGATTTACTTTTTCCATCCCATAACTCTGGTTTGATAGTGGAGGGGAAATATACTATGGGAAGTTCCTTTACCATGGATCTGATCCAGTAGACACCGTACTTCTATTTCATAGTCTGAATTATTTTCCAGGCTGCTTTTTTCTTTTTTAAATTCAAAAAGATTAGATGAAAGTCTATCAATGGTTCGATATCCAAAACCCTTCAAATTGATATACTCCACCTGTTTCCTATCTTCGAAGCTTCTTATTTCACTTGATTGAATTTTAGGGATTTTATCGTCTCGACGGGTACCATCTCCAATGATAACATACTCTTCAGCTAGCAACTCTAAAGCAGCTTTATGTATCAGATTTATGCCATTATTAGGAAACCCATCTTCTTTTATAATTTTAACTGCTTTTTCAAGTGTTTTATATTCTGCGTCCATAACTCTATGTTTAAAACCCAAAAGAGAAGCCGATTCAAATGCTGGTTTCCAGGAGGGATAGATTCCAAAGTTTAAAGTCACCAGTTCCACTTTTAAACCCATTCGATTAAGAATTACGGCCATTAAGGAACTGTCCTTACCTCCACTGTATAATATACCTGCTTTCATTTTAGTGATTTATCTTCGAGTTATATTGATCTCTCTTTTAGGTCCTGAAACCTTTTTTAATAACTCTTTCAATTGATTGTCATCGATTTTAGATTGAACCCTACCCATCTGGGCTAGCTGAATTAATTGAACTTCTATTTGATCTACAAATTCAGGTTTGGTTAATCTAAGATTGGCTAACCTGCTGCGAGCTTCAGGAGTAAGTATCTGCATCAAAACCTGCTTTTTCTGCATTTCCATTTCTTGACGTGCTTGTTCCTGGCTTTCAGCATTCGCAGATTGCTGCTGCAATTCCTGCATTCTTTTACGACGTATTTCTTCTAAGTCGCTCAATATTTAGCCTCCGGGTCAAATGATAAAAATGTTGATTTATCAGCTTAATATTTAGCCAGTTCAGGAACTTCTTTTTTTACCAGGACTGATGTTTTATCCAAAAAAGACCTGCCTTTAGAAGTGACTACTCTACCGCCTTCCACTTTTTCAACGAATCCAGCATCTTCTAACTGGTGTAGAGCCCCTCGAATTATGGCTCCACTTCCCCTTCTAAACTTTTCAGGGCTGGAACCTAAATCTTTTTTACCACCATACTGGGTTCTCAGGCTGTTTACACCTACGGGTCCATCTATATAAACTCTTCTAAGGATAGCAGCACTTCTAACATACCACCAGTCATTGTTTTCTGGCCGACGTTCTTTGTGCACACCTGTTTTTACAAAGTTAGCCCATTCAGGGGGGTTAACTTTTTTTTCTTGGCTTAATTCTTTTGCAACTTGATTTATAAGTAAATCTGCAGGCACATCATAAACTGTACTCATATTTGGCCTCCTAATTAACGTTTTTTCTTAAATATTACCGCAACGTTTCCTCTTAAATCTATGAGCTTGGAATTTGATTTTTCCACTATTTGGGTAATATAATTTTCTTTTTCTGAAGATATGTTTTTAGCAAATTTCAGCTTTACCATTTCTTTGGCCTTAAGCTGTCTTTTGATTTCTTCTATAACATTATCATTTATCCCTGCCTTTCCAATATTAATGGTCAGGGCTGAAAGGGATCTATTCATTAACTCTTTTTTTGACAAGGTAAGACTCAATCTTATTTCTCCTTTTTTGCTTTTTCTCATTTATATATGGCAATCGCATCAGTTTTCCACATTCTAAACATTTGAAATGTATTTCACCATTAGAAAGTCTTATTACACTATTTTGCCCTGGTTTAAGGAATTTATAACAACTTTTACAAAATCTACGCCGCCACTCCAGTGACATTTTAATATTATATTTCGTTGATATATTCCGGGCCAGTTTAACATAACGATGCGATCTTTCTGGATGCTGGGAGAATTCTTTTTCTGCCAAATTAAAGAGGATGTCTATTCGTTCTTTACCTAATTCAATCATCCATTTTGGCCTTCTTCCTCTACTCAAGGTCGAACCTCTTTTATTAGACAATACAATTTATATATCAGAAAATTCATTCTGATCTTTCTAATTGACCAGAATTAACCTGATTAAAAAGATATTCATAAATTTAATCTAGGACTTAGGTACAAGAAGAATATTATAACTGGTTTGTATTTATCTATTTAAAAACCTTTTCCATAATTTAATATTAAAAGGCAAAAACTAGATTCTTATCATAATTATATTTTAATATTATATAATAATTATTTTTTTACCATCCAGTGCAGATAGTCCACTTTACCGGGAGGATAATATATCTCCTTATTGATGATTTTAATTATTTCATCTGTTACTTCTTCTAAAGATAATTTTGTGCTATCAATCTCTTGAACCTTATCTGGATGCAGTTCATATGATTCTATTAAACAAACACCCAGGGCTTCGGCTTCCAGATTTTCATGAATTTTTAAGGGGCTATATCCTCTTTTTTTCAGTCTTTGTTCTAAAAAATCAGGATCCAATCTTAATACAATTACCAGATCAGTTCTTGGACAATAATGACTTAAATGGCCATCTACCAGTATCATGCCTTCTTTATTGGATATTTTAGAAGTTAATTCCTTACATAAAGCAGGTAAGTCTACTATTTTATATCCTTTATCTGGTTCTTCGCCCTGAAATAATCCTTTTTCTCTAGCAAGTTCATTAATACTGATTAAATAAGCAGATAATTTTTTTTGTAGTAAAGACGAAACTGTACTTTTACCTACACCTGGTGTTCCAGTAATAAAAACTACTTTTTGCTGACTGTTGCCTTTCATTTTACCATTAATTTCAGGGGGATTGTCACCTAAGAAAAAAATATTAAGATAATTTATTAATCTATTTAAGTTTTTCAATCAACATATGGGCAATTTTCTCTCCTGAAAGGAGCATGCCTCCAAATATTGGTCCCATCCGGGGAGCACCGTAAACTGCATTACATGACATTCCAGTTACATACAATCCCGGGTAAACTTCTTTCGTATTCTCTAATATGGATGGCTCCCCTACATCGGCCCACATAGGTTTTTCACCCATTATCTTTCCGGTTTCGGTATTTAATTTAGCACCCATTTTATCCTGTACCACTTTAACTATCTCACAAGGGTGGCCGGTAGCATCTATTACTGCTTTGGAACGAATGGTAAGGGGATCCACATGTAATCCTCCCATTTCAACAGAACTCCAGTTTAAAACCAGCCCTTCTACATTATCCCCACGTATCATCACATCTTCGATACTCATCAAATTAAAAACTTTAAGTCCCGCCTGGCAGGCTTTAGAACAAAGGGTGGATACTGTTTCTACAGAATCTGAAACATGATAATTATCTTCATAGTTATGGGATTTAATGCCAAATTCATCCAGTATTCGTTTTCCTTCATCCTGGACTACTATCTTATTGAACATCATTCCTCCCCCCCACATTCCACCACCTACGGAGAGCTTTCTTTCAAATAAAGCAACTTTTAGTCCGGCTTTGGCTAAATAATAACCTGCTGTAATTCCGGCAGGACCTCCTCCGCCTATGGCTACATCTATATCCATATAATCAATGAAATCATTCATGAATTCTTCTACAATAGCTTTGGATATGGTTATATCATCTAATTTCATTTTAACACCACTTTTTTTTTATAATTATTCTGGTGCTTTGACACCATGAAATTTAGGAAATAATAATAGGGGGAACTCCCCTACCATAAAAATCATTTTTTTATTATAATTCGTAGCACATCTTCATCCAAAAGTACATGATCCGGTCCCACTTTTTGACCTTCAAATTTAACAGATTCTCCCCATACCTTGGCATGGCGAAATTTTTTTACAAAATCTCTATGCAATTTACTACAAACATCTATAACTGAAGACCCTGATTTTATAATAAGCGGTTCTTCATAATCTGTTTTCTGCCCCTGGGGCTTCATGTATACTCTTATTAAATTTAAATGATGGAATATTTCTTCTTTAAGATTTTCTATATTCATTTTCTGGTTGGCAGAAATAAGAATGGCATCAGGGAATTTCTCTTTTATCTCCTGGAGATAACCTTCATCAACCAGATCTATTTTATTTAAAACCACCAGTGCAGGTATGTAAGTACGGTTGGATTCCAGGGCATCAATAAATTGATCTATGTTAACATCATCTCTAATTAGAACATCTGCATTATGCATTCCATATTCATTGATAATGGAACGGATGGTCTTTTCATCTAAATGAGTCAGTTCGGTTGTAGCAGATACATGCACTCCACCTAACTTCTTTCTTTTAATAGTAACATCAGGTGGATTTTCATTAGGACGTATTCCCACGTCTCGTAGTTCTTTTAATATTATGTCCAGGTGATTGGGATTGAAAACATCCATTACAATAATAATTAGATCGGCATTACGGGATACTGATAAAATTTCCCGGCCCCTTCCTTTACCTCCCGCAGCCCCGGTGATTATTCCAGGTATATCAAAAATTTGAATTTGTGCACCTTTGTATTCCATGACTCCTGGAATAATATCCAGTGTGGTGAACTGATAGGACCCTACCTTTGATTCAGCATTGGTAATTTCATTTAATAAAGTGGATTTACCAACTGAAGGAAAACCTACCAGAACTACGGTGGAATCTCCTGCTTTTTTAACATGAAATCCTTTTCCTTTACCTGAGGAACCCTTCCTCTGCAATGATTCTTCCTTTAGTTTAGCCATCTTGGCCTTTAATTTGCCTATGTGGTGGGATGTAGCCTTGTTATAAGGCGTTTTTTGAATCTCATCCTCAATTTTCTTTATTTTTTCGTCAATGTCCATAAAACTCACTGAAAATAGCCTGAAACATAAAAATAGATTAAATATTATCTAATATACAACAATATGTTTATTAAAGACTATTATTAATCTTTTCCTATTCATTCAATGTAATATTTTTATAGGGATAAATATAATAATTTATTTGAGGCGATAATATGATTGTGCGGGATGTGATGATAACCAATATGGATACCATAGATGAAAATGAAAGCCTGGAAGAAGTCCTTAAGAATGCAGTAGAGGATGGAAAGGGTAGCTTTGTGGTAACCAAAGAAGGTATGAAGTCGGGAATTGTAACCACCTGGGATGTACTGGAGGCCATTGCCCAGGGTGATGATTTAAGTGAAGTCAAGGCATGGGAAGTAATGGAAAGGGATTTGGTAACCATATCGCCATCAGCAACGGTGAAAGAGGCTGCTCATCAAATGGTCAATCATGTGGTTTGGAGGCTTCTGGTAGAAGAAAAAGATGAAATTATTGGCATGGTCAGTGCCACAGACATATTTCGGGTAAAAATGGCAAAAAGATATTAAGTATTCTCCTCTCTATTATTCTCTCATCTAGATTAGCTATTAGCTTTGAAATAAGTTATAAATTTTAAAAAGAATCCGTTTTTTAAGTATAGTGATATTTTAAGAAAACAGCTTATATTCTATTTTTAATTGCTGGGGAGTATTTCCCGAATAATTGGCATATTCTATTTTTAATTGAATTATATCCGGTTATGTTTCCTTCTAATTATTTAAAAATTAATATTTAAATTTAAAAAAAAATTTCGGGGTAGAGACAAAAGCCCTCCCCCTTTAACCTTCCTACCATTTTCAAAAAACTATTTTACACCGGTCTCCATAGCACCACTCCTGGTTCTTGATGGATGAATTCAAAGGAAGTCTGGTTGAAACCACCCATCAGGAATAGTTTGGTAAACATGGAGTCCTCCAGGGCTTTATCCATTATAATGGTGGTGTAAGACCCTTTTTCTCCAATAACCACCAGACTCAACTCACTTTCGCTATCCACAATTTCATTTTTAAGAATCTGATTGCCCTGGATAATTATTAATTTGTGGGGATTAATGGCCTGGAATGTTTCATTTTCTCCTACGGCAATGGTAGCATTAACCTCATCAGCAGATTCCTGTACAATTACACCTACCATGGTATCACCAGCCATGGTATTGAGAGTCTGGATAACGGTAGTGTTATTAACCTGTTGTGGTTGAGAAGTTGCCATGGCAGGGAAGTAACTTGATCTGGTTCCTTCATTTTTATTAAAGTCCCAGCTTCCAAAGTAAGCCCACCATCCTGATTTACCTAACATGTCTGCACTGGCTACAAATACAGATGGTGAAGGATTTTCTGGATGAGAATATTGTAAAACATCCCTTGATTGTTCCCCTGTTAAATTATATTCGGTGGTCATTATCTCTAAAGCTGATTCTCTATCCACTCCCAGAGTTTGGGTTAGTATTTCCGCACTTTTACCTGAATCATTGGTATAGTTATCCAGAGTCAGGTAAGCATCGTCACCACTGGTGGCTAACATTTTGAATATACCTGCAGAAAGAGTTTCATTGCTGGTTAACATAGCTTTTCCAACCCAGTATGCCCGGGGACTGTTTTGAGATCCTCCATCAAAGGTAACGGGCCGTTCAGCTACTGCAGCAAAAAGGTGACCAAAGTCCCACCAGGAGGTGATAACTGTATTTTCAGAGGTGTTATTGTTAATCCATTCCATGGAATTAAACATACCATCATCGGTTCCAGGCACTACTGAAGAAGCTATAACATAAGCTCCGGCTATTGGTGCGGAAATAACTGCCAGAAGTACCAGAATCATAACTATGGTTGCTCTTAAATTTGGTTTTTTAACCAGGTAAACCACACCACCTAATATTAATCCTATAACCAGGATAATAATGGCATTTAATCCTAAGGGGAAGGCAATTAAGGCACCGGCAATGAATGCAACCAGAGCCAGGGTACTGGAACTGGTGAGATTATCCCGAATATATTCCACTGCATAGCCTACGAAAATTCCAGCACTAAGAGCTATCGGGACTGAAAATTCTGCCACAAACCTGAAACCTTTAGTTGAAGCATAAGCAGTCATCAATACCCATATTGATAATAAAACTAAATATAAAAGCGACTCTCTTTTTATTTTCAATACTTGCTGGGGTGATAAAGCCACAGTATCCTTTTTAACCGGAACTTCTTCTTTGTTTTCAGAATATCTATTTTTTCTTTTAGATTTAGGAAGTTTCTTTTTTGATTTTTTAGCTGACCTGGAGCTAGAATTCATTCTCATTTTTAATATGAGAGTTACCAATCCTCCAATTCCACAAAGGAATACTAAAAGACCCCCCACGCCCCCTACCATCGAGGCCTGGTTGGGTAATAAAACACCACCTGCACCACCAGCCAGGGTAATAAAAGAAGGCACCTGTAATTCAGAAACTGATACGTAAATATTGGGATAGGCAGTACTTTGTACCAGGGTCTGGATTTGAGTGGCACCTGCTAATTCCAGTAAGGAGTTTATGATGGAGGAAAAACCATTGAATATTCCCACCATAAAAACACCCACTATTAACAATGTGGCTAAGGAAACCAGTTCTTTTTGATCCAGGAACCATTTCAATTTGTCTGGATATTCGGAAATAGCCTTCTGATTAATTTTAATTATATATCTTGAAATTAAGAAGTAGGCAATTACAAAAATCACCACCAGCACCAGATAGAATATATAACCTACCCAGGCCAGGGAGAACAACAGAAGACTCAAGGCTGACAAAACTCCAAAAATAACCTGCTTTTTAAGGTTAGGTGCCAGTATACTCTCTACTAAAAACCATATCACCAGTAAGGGTAGCAGTATGGTAAACATATCGGTATCAAAGAAACCGGCAAAAGTATGGGAAAAATAAGTAGGAGCAGTGGCTACTAAAATTCCCGCAGCTATGCCTCCATAATCATTACTGATTTTACGCACCAAAAAGTAGGCCGGTATTACACAAAGTGATGCTATTAAAGACCCGGTCCAAAAGGCCACCACAGTAAGGGGCACGGTTGCAAATATATTTGCCAGATAATAAAATGCCGCTGTCAAATAAATTATAAGCGGCGGATAAGCTACCTCTCGCCCAGGAGGATAGTAAGAATGGAGATCCCAAGCCTCTCCATTTTTTGTGGTATCTCCAATAATTCCATTTTCAATGAAATTTTCGGTTAAACGGTAATTATAATATGAATCCATTTCACTAAAATAGGGAAGACCCGTATCATCTTTGTAAAAATCTTTTGACTCATCAGGGACTCCTGAAATGTTGTAAGCCTCTGCTCGAAGGACAAATACAACCGAAAAAAGCAAAAGAATTATGATAACAGGTTTAAGTTTGGATAAATTATCTTTAAAGTTCATAGAACCTCCTCTATATAAGTACCTATTACAATTTTTCTTATATTCGATTTAAATTCATATTTACATCTATTTAACTATTATCATTATTTTTCAATTATTAGTTTAGACTTTATTTAAAAAAAATTAATCCTCAATTTTTTAAAGGAGGTGATAATGGGGAATATTTGATAAAAAAATAAGAGTAAAAAAGAAAAATAATTCGATTAAAGAAGAAATAAGAAAAAAATCTGGATTTATTACTAAAAAATTCTAATTATATATTTTCTATCCGGATTTATTGGCCTCTTTTTCTTCAAGTGACTGGGTAAAACGACATTTAGGAAAACCACTACATCCTATGAACTCCCCATATCTTCCAGAACGCTTAAGTAATTGTTTACCACATTCTGGACACTTACCTACTACTTCTGGTTTGGTTTCCTTACCATCCTGGCCACATTTAGGATCTAAACAGGCTCTTTGGCGGGGTTTACCAAACGAAATTAAAGGAAGACTGCACTTTTCACATGTTGTCTTTAAAACACTGGCACCTCGAGGTAAAGAGTAGGTAGCTTTACAGTCCGGGTAATTAGAACATCCTACAAAGGTACTTTTATTTCGGGGGGAGTATTTTAGTACCAGATTTCCCTTACACTTACATTCCCCCACAATGCGGCTTTCCTGATAAGCATCGTAAATCTTTTGACCTATCTTCAGCTTACTTTTTTCCACATCCTCCAGAATAGAAATTACTTCTTTTTTAGCATCATCAATCACCTTTTCTTTGGTAATTTCTGCCGCCATTATTTCCTGCAACTCATTTTCGAATTGCCGGGTTAATTCTTCACTGGTAATCTGGGGGGAATACTCCCGAAGAGTATCAATGATATTTTCACCTAACTGGTTCACCGTAATTTGTTTTCCATAGATGTACTTTCTATCATATAAAATGGCTATTATGTCTGCCCGGGTAGATTTTGTACCCAGACCTCTTTTTTCCAGTTCTCTTATTAATGATGCTTCGTTATAACGGGCAGGAGGTTTGGTTTCTTTTTCTTCAGACCGTATTTTTTTTACTTTAAGCCGATCACCTTTTTTGATATCTGGAAACTCATCATTTTCCACTTTACGGAAAGGATAATGTTCTAACCACCCCATATATGAAATACGTTTTCTACGGAATAGAAAATCTTCTTCACCAATTTTAAGTTCGGTTTTCATGGTTTCTAAAGTTGCATCTTCTCCAAAAACGCTTATAAATCGATAAACGATAAGTTCATAAAGTTTACGGTCATCAGTACTTAATTTTTTTGGCAATACTCCAGTAGGGTGAATAGAAGGGTGAGCTTCGTCCTTTTTTTTACCTTCATTAGGTTTTAAAGGGGTGGGAAGTTTTTTAATTTGTTTTTTAAAGGCAGAATCTTTAGAAAGCTTTTCTAATATGCCCTCATATCCAATACTTTTAGGCAATTTTTGAGATGATGTACGGGGGTAGGAAGTATAACCTTCAGTGTAAAGATTTTGAGCTATTTGCTGAGTTCTCTTAGGACTAAATCCAAAAACTCCGTAAGCTTCTGACTGTAAACTCCCTAAATCAAATGGAAACGGTGGTTTTTTAGTAGTGTTGAGCAATTTTATATGGTCCACCACAGCATCATTACCTTTGCAATTACTAAGAACTGCTTCTGCTTCTTTTTTATCCCATATCTTTCCTTTTTTATTATCTGCAACTATGCCTTCTTCTAAAAGGGCCTTTATCATCCAGTAAGGAACCGGTACAAATTCACGGATCTCTTTTTCGCGATCTACCAGTATGGATAAAGTAGGAGTTTGCACTCTCCCTGCTGATAACTTAATAAAACGTGATGTGGATTCACGCACAGATTTCATCAATGCTTTGGAAATATTCACCCCAAAAATAAAGTCCAGTACATGCCGGGCGATTCCACTATCCACCTGATTAAAATCTAAATCTATGGGTTTGTGATAAGCATTAAGAACATCTTCTTTAGTCAGAGTCGAAAATTTCATTCTAAGGGCATTTTCCACACTTTTATCGCCACAAATATATTTTAAGGCATTATAACCAATTAAAGTACCTTCTATATCATAATCACAGGCATGAATGAATATATCTGCACCTTTTCCGAATTTTTTAATAGCATTTACGTAATCTTTAACATAAGATTTTTTTTTATCTATATCATAAAGTGGGATCCATTCCAAATCAAAAAAATGTTCATTTTTCGAATTTAATGGCTTTAAAGAATACAGGTGTCCCACAGCAGATAAAACGGTGGTCTTTTTCCCTTCTTCCTCAAATTCCCAGTATGCTACTTTTTTATAAGTTTTTTTCTCCGCATGGGGAGATAAAGCTTGAGCTATTTTCTCAGAGGACTTGGGCTTCTCACAGATAATGACCTCATGCATAATATCACACAAAATTTTCCTAATTTATATAACTGAATATGATTGATGTTATTTAAAAATAAGCCCCATAAATAATAAAATTATTAAATAATATACTTTATTTTATTACTCTATTCTGCTACTAAAACCTAATTCACGAAATAGAGCTATTTATAAAATCCGTAAAACTGGCTGCAGTAGTCACACATGGGATATTTACCATAATGGTAGTGACTAAAATCATCTGCACTAATGTCGAATTTTTCATTGCAAGTATAACACGTTTCGATTTTCTTTTCTTTTTCATCAGATTTAGATGTTTTAGATTTAGAATTATCTTTTTCCATAAACACACCATTATCTAATTAAAAATATATGGAATAAATGGGGAAGAGGTTTTTAAACCTCAAAAAAATCGCAAATATTAGAAAACGTCGTGTTTTTGTAGAAGTAATAACTCATCAGTAGATAGTTTTTTACCTTCTTTGAATTTGCGATAAATTTCTTCGGCTCTTTCCTTTTCTTCCTGATTTTTCTTCCGGGAAGTCCTGCTTTCCATATCTCTTCTTCGTGATTTTATGCCACCCAACTTTTTATTAATTTTGTGAATGTCCCCCAGGACGGATTTAAACTCCTCATGCTTTTGGGAGGCCTGGTTTTTATATTCAACAAATTTTTTGTGGGATTCATCGGCATTAGTCCTTATTTCATCTGTTTTACGGAAATATTCCAGCATTTTTTCGTGGAATTCCTGTGCCTGCTCTGAAAGTTCAACCACTTTTGCATGATATTCTTCAGATACTTTTTTAAGTTCCTGAGCTTCTTCTTGAACTTTTTCATCTTCTTGAAGTGCCATTAACTTTTTCCTGAGTTCATTAGCATCTTTTACAAGTTGATTTTCTTTCTTTATATCCAGGACACGGGTTTCGATTATCTTATCGATTTTCTTTATTTCATTTTCGATTTTAAATCTTTCCTTTCTTCCAGAAGTCCATTCCATCTTTTTGAGTTCGTTGTTAGCATTATCCCGAAGTTTTTTATTTTTCTCAACTTCTTCGTTTATCTTGTTTCTTTTATCTCTAAATTCGATGGCAACATTGAGATTTTCTTTAAGGCTAGCATTTAATTCATCTCGAATTTCTCTTTGCTTCTTAGCCTTTTGGTTAAGTTTATCTCTTTCTTCGGAGATATTAGAAAGAACTTTTTCATACTCATCCTTTTTTTCTATGGCATTATCCATACTACCTTCCATGATTGATGAAATTGCTTTTTCTTTTTCATCAGCATTGGATTTTTCCAGTAGAGGAACTAATTCGCCAAGATCCTGATTCTCAATGGAAACATCTGCTATTTCTACTAAAGCAGGCTTTGCATTAAATGCTATTCCTAATTTCGCCGCTTTAATCATGGAAATATCATTTGCACCATCACCAACTGCAGCACATTCTTCGAGAGTAAGCCCTTCCTCTTCAATTATCTGGCATAAAACATCATATTTAGATCCTTCTACCAGAGGACCACTTACTTCGCCGGTTAGAATACCTTCTTCTTCGTGCAATACATTGGAGAATGCATAATCCATACCCAGCTTTTCTTTAATAGGGTTAGCTATCTCTTCAAAGCTTCCAGATATTATGGCCAGTTTATAGCCTTTTTTCTTTAGATCTTTTATAGCCTTCTCTGCACCGTTCATCAGGGGCATTTTATCTGCTAAAGCAGAAATTTCATCTATTTTAGCACCTTTAAGAAGTTTAACTCTCTCTTTTATTGAGGTTTCAAAGTCCATGTCGCCTTCCATGGCCTTTTTGGTTATTTCCATTATCTGGTCTTGAATACCCATTAACTTTCCAATTTCGTCTATGGCTTCACCATCGATAATAACGTTGTCAAGGTCAAAAACTACAAGTTTAATCAAAATATCACCAATTAAATCAAATCCAGCTCTTCGAGCCGGTCTCGAGTTTTAGCGACACCTAGTTTGGCATCTTCTTTGCTCTTGGCTCCAGTGCATACTACTTTACCTGATCCAAAGAGCAGTAAAACCACTTTTGGTTCACCTAAACGATAAACTAGCCCAGGGAACTGTTCTGGTTCGTATTCAGTATTTTCTAATCCTAATGCAACTGCTTCCAGATTTAAAGTTTTCATTAAATTAGCAGAAGCAACTATGTTTTGAATTTTTATTTCAAATTCTTCAGGAATGTCCGGATCCATAGTTCTCATTTGGTCCACAGTAATTTTTATGGCCAATTTAGAGTCGTCTATAGATTTTGCCCCGGTACATACCAATTTCCCAGAACCAAAAATCAATGCAGCAGTTTTAGGTTCTTTAAGTTTGTAAACCAAACCAGGGAATTGTTCGCGGTTAAAATCAACACCTTCAAGTGCTTTAGCAACAGTAGGAAGATCAATAGATTTTCCAAGAGTAGCCGAGGCAACTATGTTTTCCACTTTAATTTCCACATCGGTCAATTTAATATACCTCCCAGTAGTTAGAATAATCTTATTTATATAAAATGTATAAAACTGTTATTTATATTAGATTAATGCAGTACTTAAAAAGTAGTGGTTATATTCTATTTTTTTAAATATCAGATTTAATTATTAATAGTCCCTAATTTTTTATCATTCTGTTATTATCTCTATTTAAGGGAATAATTTAAAACAAAATAAATGAAACTATTATTATAAAATGTTATGGGCTATGCTTATATAAATGTTATCCTGTTTTTGATGATTTCGATATCAGGAAGGTAGTATACCTTAGTAAAAAATATTTTAATTAATTGCCCCTGCATCCTTTTTTTATTTATCTTCTAATCTTAAAACATTAATTTAGTAATTAAGGTACTAATATTTAATTCAAATACAAAAAAGTTTATACTTAAAAATAAAAGTTATAGCTGGGGATTATTCAAATTGTATTCCAGGTTATAATAATTAAAGCTTTAATCCGCACCTTAATTCCATTTCCCTCTGAAATTTTATAAATGGGTGTATAATTATGAATCCCAAGTTTTACCAGAAACAAATAGCAGAAGTAGGCGTAGATGGTATGAAAATTGAACCATCTTCACTGGCTGAAGCCATGTCTTTACTTGTAAAATTAAGAAATTATAAAAAATTACTGGAAAAAATCAAATTTAATTTACACATGGATATGAGATCCATTCGCAAAGAATATCTTGAAAAAATACAATCTTTGAAAGAAGAGCCTTCCCGAAGAGGGCTTTTTAGAAAAAATTTAACTGAAAAAGATAAAAGATCTACCAAAAAAAACATCTACGAAGAAAGAGACAGAATTTTAGCTCCATATGAAGCTCTTGAAAGATTAATTGAGGATTATTTGGATCAAATAGAAGATTCAAAAACTTATTTAGAGTTATTTATTCAAAAAGAAACTGAATACAAGAAATAAGACTCTAAAACAGGTAGTCTTATAGGTTAATGGGCCTCTAATTTTGAGGGGCTATTTTATTTTATAAATATATTAGAGGTGATGGGGTGCTAGAAGTAGAAGTAAAGGCCCGAATAGACGATTTTGAAGGCATCAGAAAAAAATTGATAAGTATGGGGGCTAAAAATAAAGGTATACAACGGCAGGATGATACTTACTTCAATGCTCCTCATAGGGATTTTGCTAAAACCGATGAAGCGTTACGGATTCGTAAAATACCTTCTGATGATGGCATGAAAGTATACATGACTTATAAAGGTTCGAAAATGGATGATTTAAGCAAAACCCGGCTTGAAGTGGAAGTAATGGTAGAGGATTCAATTAAAACTGCCAAGATATTTGAATGCCTGGGCTTCAAGGGAGAAAAAAAAGTAACCAAAGATAGGGAAGTATACCATTTAAAGGACATGATAATAAGCCTGGATACCATCCATAATTTAGGCCAATTTATTGAAATTGAAAAGGAAATTCCAGAAGGAGATGACTATGAAAAAGTCAGGGATGAAATTTTCCAGATATACGAAAAATTAGGTGTATCTGAAGGATTTGAGCGTAAATCATACCTTGAACTTTTAGATTTGTAGTTTAAAGATTTAAAGATTAATTTATTATTAAATTAGCTTTAAAAGCATATAATCTAATAAATAACTAAATATCCTGGATTAAAAAAAATTTTAATTAACGTCCTATTTTCTAATTAAACTTTAAAATATACAGCTTTTATGATACTCCAACCGGAAGATAACTGCAGTGATAATGTTTATAGTGCCTGATAAAGAAATTAGGAAATTAATTAAATTAAATTTCATAATATGTAACAATGTATACGCCAGGATAATGCTGGATTATTATTCAAATCAAATTCTTATAAAAAGAATATAAAAATTAAGGTGGGAAACACTTGAAATATTACGTTAGTCCTTTTAATAAGGAAGCTAAACTTAAATTTCCAAAAAATATCACTATATACGATACTACTCTTAGAGATGGAGAACAAACTCCCGGAGTTTGTTTGGGGACCCCTGAAAAATTAGAAATAGCCAAAAAATTAGATGAATTAGGAATTCATCAAATAGAAGCAGGTTTTCCAGTAGTATCCCAACAGGAAAAAAATTCAGTGCGCAGCATAGTAAATGAAAATCTGGATGCAGAAATACTGGTTTTGTCCCGTACCAAAAAAGAAGATATAGATGTGGCTATTGATTGCGGGGTGGATGGGGTAATAACCTTTATGGGAACTTCTGATTTGCATTTAGAACATAAATTGAAGCTCACCAGGGAACAGGCACTTAATGTATGTATGAAATCCATTGAATATGCCAAAGATCATGGGATATTTGTTGCATTTTCAGCTGAAGATGCCACCCGTACTGACCTTGATTTCTTAAAAAGAATTTATAAAAAAGCAGAAGAATATGGAGTGGATCGTATACATATTGCTGATACCGTGGGGGCTATTAATCCTCAGGGTATGGATTTTTTAATTAAAGAGCTAAGATCCCACTTAAAAACAGACATTGCATTGCACTGCCATAATGATTTTGGTATGGCCCTTTCTAACTGCATATCTGGACTTCTAGCTGGAGCAAACGCTATTTCTACTACTATGAATGGAATTGGGGAAAGAGCAGGGAATACTTCCTTAGAAGAAATGGTAATGGCCCTTAAGATAATGTATGGTGTGGATCTGGGATTCAATATAAAAGTCTTTTACGAACTTTCCCGTCTGGTAGAAAAGCATACCAAAATGGTGGTACCTCATAATAAGCCAATTGTAGGTCGAAATGTTTTCAGACATGAATCCGGCATTCATGTGGATGCCGTGATTGAGGAACCACTAACTTATGAACCTTTTTTACCGGAATTAATTGGCCATCATCGCCGAATAGTTCTGGGCAAACATTCCGGTTGCAGGGCGGTCAAGGCCAAATTGGAAGCATGTGGAATTGAAGTTTCAAAGGATGAACTATGTAAAATAGTGGAAGAAGTAAAAAAAAGTAGAGAAGAAGGCAGATATATAAATGATAAGCTCTTCAATCAAATTGTGAAGACGGTAAGGGGCCCTGTAGATTTATAATGATTAATTACCTTTTCAGGTATTTTAAATACTAAATTTTTATATAATTCCAAATTCTGGATTAGCCTGATTTGATAACGAGGAATAGAAATGAATATCACAGAAAAAATTTTAGCCAGGGCTGCAGGCAAAAAGGAAGTTTCTCCGGGAGAAATAATAGAAGCAGATATAGACCTGGCCATGACTCATGATGGAACTTCACCCCCTACCATTAAAACTTTTAATAAAATAGCAGAAAAAGTATGGGACCCTCAAAAAATAGTAATAGTGTACGATCATAATCTACCTGCTAATAATATAGGCTCTGCCGAATTTCAGCGCATAACTCGACTTTTTGCTCGGGATCAGAATATAACCAATTTTTATAATCATGGGGAAGGAATATGTCACCATGTTTTACCTGAAAAAGGCTTTGTAGAACCTGGAAAGGTAATTGTAGGGGCTGATTCTCATACCTGTACTTATGGGGCTTTTGGAGCATTTGCAACAGGTATGGGGGCAACTGATATGGCCCTGGTTTATGCAACAGGAAAAACATGGTTCATGGTTCCGGAATCTTATCGTCTGGAAATAAATGGATCTCTGAATTACCATACCACACCTAAAGATGTCATATTGAAGATAATTGGAGATATGGGGGTAGATGGTGCCACCTATAAATCAGTTGAATTTTGTGGAGAAACAATTGAGAGCATGGATGTTGCCGGCAGAATGACTATATGCAATATGGCAGTGGAAATGGGGGCCAAAAATGGCATAATGGAACCTAATAAACCCACTTTAGAATTCTTAAACGAAAGGATTTCCCACAAATTTCAGATTTATACCAGTGATCGTGATTATGAATATGAAAAAGAATACTATCTGGATGTAAATTCCATGGAACCTCAGATTGCTTGTCCCCATGATGTGGATAATGTTAAACCTTTAAATAATGTTAAAGGGACCCATATTGATCAGGCTTTTTTAGGGTCATGCACTAATGGCCGCTTGGAAGACCTGAAACAAGCTGCAGACATATTAAAAGGTAAAAGGGTCCATGATGATGTCAGGATGGTTGTAGTCCCTGCGTCAGCAGAGATATATAATCTTGCAATTCAAAAAGGAATAATAAGCATTTTCATAGAATCTGGAGCCATAGTTTGCAATCCGGGTTGTGGGCCGTGTTTAGGGGCTCATATGGGTGTTTTAGCCCCCGGAGAAGTAAGCATATCCACCACCAACCGTAACTTCAAGGGACGTATGGGTGACCCTGAATCAGAAGTTTACCTGGCAAATCCGGCGGTGGTTGCCTCTTCGGCAATCCAGGGGGAAATATCTGATCCTTCAGATTTTATTAAATAAAACACCTTTATTACATCCTGGATACCATCAAATTCAGGTTTTCTTTATTAAAGGGGGAAGTTAATGGATGTTAATGTAATGGACGAAGTTAATCGGCTGGAAAAAATTATGGGCACATTGTCCAATACTCAAAAGATTCTTTTGTCTACAGATGGTTCGGTAACCACTATTCTGGATGTTTTGACCGGTGGAAGAGTCAATATAAAAACACTAACTCAGGAATTCATACCTGCAGACCATAAAATATCCCGGGAGCTGGCTATTCCTCAGGGGGATACAGTTAACTATAGGGTGGTGGTTATTGGCCATGAGGATCCATTAATCCATGCCATATCATATATTCCCCTAAATAGGATTGATAATGATTTTAAAGAGGACATTATACGGGCAGATATCCCTATTGGAAGAATTTTAAAGAAACATCAAGTAGAATCCCGCCGTGAAATCAAATCAGTGAAACTGGAAGAACCTTCTGCGGATTTAAAAACAATTTTCAATACAAATTCCATGATGCTCACCCGAACCTATAATATCATTCATAATGATGAAATCCTCATTAGAATCAAAGAAACGTTTCCAGTAACTCTTTTTGATAAATAATCTGGTGTTTGCTATGGGAGTAAAATTTAAAGATATTATTTCTGCGGAAAAAATTATCATTAAAGATTTAGATGGTAAAATAGTGGCTATTGATGCTGCTAATAGTTTATACCAATTTTTATCCAGCATACGACAAAGAGATGGCACTCCTCTCATGGATGAGAGTGGAAGAGTAACTTCTCACTTAAGTGGAATACTTTACCGGACTTCTGCCCTGGTGGAAAAAGGTATAAAACCGGCATTTATTTTTGATGGAGTTTCTCACCAGCTCAAAGGAGACACTATTAGTAAAAGGATTGAAGTTCGGCGAGAATCAGAACAAAAATGGAAAAATGCTTTGGAAAAAGGCGAAATTGAAGAAGCCCGTAAATTTGCTGTTAGATCATCAAGAATGTCCCCTGAAATAGTTAAAAGTTCAAAGAAACTCTTAAATTTAATGGGAATTCCTTTTATCCAGGCTATTAGTGAAGGTGAAGCTCAAGCATCTTATATGGTTCAAAAAGGAGATGCATGGGCAGTTGCTTCTCAGGATTATGATTGTTTATTGTTTGGAGCCCCTCGTATAGTGAGAAATCTTACCATCAGTGGCAATTTAGCAGACCCTGAGCTTTTAAAACTGGATAATATCCTTAAAAATCTAAAAATATCCAGGGAACAACTCATAGACGTTGCTTTACTTGTTGGAACTGATTTTAATTCAGGTATAAAGGGTATAGGTGCTAAAAAAGGTATTAAAATAATAAAGAGCAATGAAAGTCTCTTAAATGCTATTGAAAATTTAAACCTGGATCTGGAATCAGACCCTCACATATTAAGGGACATTTTTTTAAAGCCAGAACTTAAGGATGATTATGAATTGAAATGGCATGCTCCTGATGAAGAAGGGGTAATTGATTTTTTATGTGGAGAACATAGTTTTTCAGAAGAAAGAGTCGCAGGGGCCCTTAAAAAATTAAAAAATCTGGATAGTACTCAAAAGAGTCTGGAAGACTGGTTTTAATAACTTTAAATCATTTATTATTCCTATTTTTTATTATTTATATGGATAAGATCCCGGGCATTTTCATAAAAATCGTGTTCTTGGAGGTACTCCCTGAATCGATTATAAGTGGGGTGGCTACCTAAGGTAGAAAAATCTCCTAGAATGATTAATTTTCTTTTTGCCCGTGTTAAACTCACATTAAACCTCCTCAAATCCTTTAAAAATCCTATTTCTCTTTTTTCATTGCTTCTGACCAGAGATATTATAATTATTTCTTTTTCCCGGCCCTGAAATCCATCAACAGTGTGCACCTCTGCAGGAGTGCGAGGATTGATTAGCTTTACCTGGTTATCATAGGGACTAATAATGCCCACCGCTTCGGATTTTATACCACTTTTTATCATGATATTTGCGATAATAATGGTTATATCGGCTTCTATAATATTTTTTATGGAGGTTGAGCCAGGGGATCGCTTTTCTTGATGATGAGGTAGACTGCAGGTATCTAAAAATAACAAAGGTTGTGGACTTAAAATCTTTTTTATTAAATCCTCAAATTTTTTATTCACAGATGTATTCTCTTCTGGATTTTTTAATCCCAGATCAGCCATATTAATTTTTTCCACTTTTTTTGAGGCCTTAATTTCATTTTCATAAAATTCCTGATTAGGGAATTGCATTAACACCGGATTCATCCGGTACTGAATATTTAACATACGTGATTTTTCAGGATAAATTCTAATTAACTCCTCAAAAAGAGTTTTTTCTAAGGGCTTGCATTGCGGGTTTAATATGGTGGGTGGTAGCTGGCGATGATCTCCCGCTAAAATAAATCTTCTAGCTTTAGAAATGGGTATGAGGATGCTGGGTATGGTGCTTTGTGATGCTTCATCCACCACCACCACCTGAAACTTAATACCCTTTAGATAATCAAGTGCAGCAGACGAATTGGTACATAAAACCACTTCACTTTTTTTAATAATGTCGGCTACTATATTTGATTCTATCTTTCGAAGTTTAAGATGGTACTCATCCACCTTTTTATTTAACTCTATCCATCGGGCCATGGATATTATCACATTAGGGGATATTCCTCTAATACCTCTTCTTTTAACGGCATTTAACATTATTTGGGTATCACTAAGACCTCTTTTTAATCCAGGGGAAGGTTTATGGTTTTGGTCCCTTTTAGATATTATTTTTTCAATTTCTTTTTCTATTTCCTTTATTTTAGAGCGCTGAGGATGATTTTCAACTTTATAGGCCAGTGTTTTTTCTATATTTTTACGGGATACTCTTTGGGGATGGCCCAGGCGCACAGAATTTATATCATCCCCTAAACCTTCAACCAGATTATCCACTGCAGTATTGCTTTCTGCGGTAGCCAGAACTTTATGGCCTCTTTTTATTTCTTGAACAATTATTTCTTGCAGTGTTCTGGTTTTACCTGTTCCAAAAGGCCCGTGTATTAAAAAAAAATCATCACTGTTCATTGCCATAGAAATAGCTGTTTTTTGAGAGGCATTAAGATTTTTATCAATATCTAATGATTTTGATGATTCAGGTACTTCCCGGGAATAAGATTTTATGGGATTCAAGAAAAATTGCAGGGCTTTTTTAGTGGGAAGATTCAACTTTTCCAGATTTTCTATCATTCTCCGGAAAGTTATATCATTAACATATAAATCAACCCTTATTTCTTTTAAAGCCCACCGGGGGACTTTTTCCAGGGCCACTATTATAAAACGGTTTCCCTTTTCAGTTACAGTTCCGGTGAGTTTACTTTTAGCAGGATCTCCCTTACTTATAAGAACCAGATCCCCGGCATTTATTTCAGTTTTGAATTGAGATTTCCTGCCATATTTTACCAGATTAAAACCTAATTCCTTTCCGGTTATCTTTCCATTAAGGTGGTTTATAGCCCGGCCCACCTTTTCTCTTTTTAGGGGAGAGAGATATTTAATCTCCCTTAACATGGCATTTATTTCTGCTTTTTTTTCTAATTCCACCAGATTAATCAGCTGCTTTATGTAATTATCAATACTAATTTTTCCCACTCCAATTAAAAAAAATCAGGTTATAAATTAAAAAGGAGGGTATTCTCCAAAAAAAGCACGAGCATATTCCCGGGCTTTTTCTACCTGCAGCGGATACTTTTTACTCATTTTTTTTTCCAGATTTTTCCGGGTACTGGAAGCGGCCAGGGTTTTTAAAAGTTTTGTATACAATTCCAGTGATAAATCGGGATGAGGTGCAGGTTCTAAATCCATATAATTATTTTCTTTATGAATACAGGGCATTTCCAGGGTTAAACAAACATCTTCTCTTTTAAATAAACTGGTGCGTATATGAGGTGAGACCGAACCAATAAGCACTCTTTTTTCCAGCTCTATTAAGGGGGGAACCCCTATCCTTTTTTGACGTTGTAGATCTGTTAATCTATTATAACTATCCGGCCGGTAACAATGGGGTTCCACATACACTTCAGGTTTATAATGGTGTATCAGTTCCACTATATATTTCCCTAAGGGAGTATGGTAGTATCCTTTATCCAGGGTGGAAATGTATTTAGTTGCATCACAATTGTATATTATCAGTTTTCCCTTTTTAACATCAGAACTCTGAATTTTTTTTAAGGCATGGATTGTGGTTAAACCTTCCCTACCATGCACACCACCTACAAAAAGCCGGACAGGACCTTCTCCTTTATCAATAAGGCGGAAAAAACTCATTATAACTCCATATATGCTTTTATTTTAAAAGAAGAAATTCAGGTTCCTTCATCCCAATTATTTAGATATTCTATTTGGCGGGAACTCAACTCATCAATTTCCAATCCCATGGCTTTAAGTTTTAGCTGGGCTATATGGAAGTCAATTTCATCTGGAGCTCTTAATACTCCGGGATCCACTTTCTCATCTAACAAGTATTTTGCAGAAAGAGCCTGCATGGAGAAACTAAGATCCATGATTTCTGCAGGGTGTCCCTGGGCTTTTTCAGTAGCTAAATTAACCAGACGACCTTCAGCCATTAGATAAAATCTTCTTCCATCCTTCATTAAAAACTCTTCAATATCTTCTTTAACTTTTGTATGGGACTGGCAAATTTCCACCAGATGGTCCCGATTGATTTCCACATTGAAGTGCCCGGAATTAGCCATGATACAACCGTCTTTCATATTCTGGAAATCTTCTCCCGAGACCACATCAATATTTCCAGTAGCAGTAATCAGGATATTCGCATGTTTAACTGCTTCTAAAACTTTCATTACTCTGAATCCATCCATCTTTGCTTCCAGTGCCCTTATAGGATCAATTTCAGTTACTATTACATTTGCTCCCAGACCTGAGGCGCGCATGGCAATTCCACGACCACACCATCCATATCCGCAAACTACGGCAGTTTTACCTGCAATAAGCATGTTGGTAGCACCCATAATAGAATCAAAGGTGGACTGACCGGTACCATATCTGTTATCAAATAAATATTTGGTATAGGCATCATTTACTGCCATAACTGGAAATTCAAGTGCATTATCTTTGGCCATGGCTTTTAATCGGTGAATTCCTGTGGTGGTTTCTTCACAAGCACCTTTTAATTTTTCAATAAGTTCCCTTCGCTCTCTATGGACCAAAAATATCATATCTGCCCCGTCATCAATAAGAATATCCGGCTGGTGGTCCAATACCCGGTGGATGTTTTGATAGTATTCTTCAGTATTTTCCCCTCTCCAACCATACATATTCAATCCCAAAGCAGCACCTGCTGCTGTGGCATCATCCTGGGTCGATAATGGGTTACATCCAGTCATGGCCACTTCTGCCCCTCCAGCTTGAAGTGTGAGGCCTAAATTTATAGTTTTAGGTTCTAAGTGTAAGCAAGAAGCAATAGTTATCCCTTCAAAAGGTCGGGTTTTTTCAAATTCTTTTTTAATATGCTCCAGAACCGGCATATGATTCTGAACCCATTTTATCTTTTTTTTACCCTGAGGGGCCAGGGACATGTCTTTTACTTCATAGGGCATTATATCACCATTTATTTATAATTATCAGATATATTCAATATAACAATATTCAAAATAGTTAATTAAGTTGAATTTAATTTATTAATATTAAATAAATTTCTTAGAATTTATAATATACTGATTTGAAAAGTTAGATTAATATAACTTTGTTTTTAAGATTATAATCTGGTAGATTAAGCTATTTAATCAAATAATAAAAATAATATTTAATTTAATCAATATTTTTTCATTTAAAAATAAAAAAAATGAAGAGATTTTTAAAATAAAAAATAACCTCTTCTTATAAATCAACCACTTTAATGGTACTGCACCAGATCTTCTTCTCCAGATTTAGGCTTAACCTTTTCCATGGCCTTTTTGAAATATTTCATTTCAACCGTTTCTGCTTTTAAATTATCCCTTAAAGTTAGCATGGCGGCTTCTCTACATACTGATTCAATATCTGCTCCGACATATCCGTCTGTTTTTTGGGCGAGTTTTTCAATATCCACATCATCTGCCAGGGGCATTTCTTTAGTGTGTACTTTGAAAATTGCCAGTCTACCCTCTTCATCAGGATCATCTACTTTAATATGCCTATCAAATCTTCCGGGCCTTAAAAGTGCCGCATCAAGCATATCTGGTCGATTTGTAGCAGCAATAACTGCTACATCCTGTAATTCTTCCAGACCGTCAATTTCAGTTAGTAACTGATTAACCACTCTTTGAGTCACTCCAGAATCTGAACTGGAACCACTACGGGTGGAGGCAATGGAGTCTATTTCATCAAAGAATATCACTGTAGGGGCGGTTTGCCTGGCCTTACGGAATACTTCCCTTACACCTTTTTCAGATTCACCCACCCATTTTGAAAGCAGTTCTGGGCCTTTAACTGCTATGAAATTGGATTGACTTTCATTGGCCACTGCTTTTGCCAGTAATGTTTTACCAGTTCCAGGGGAACCGTAAATTAGAACGCCTTTGGGGGGGCGCACTCCAAACTTTTCAAAACTTTCTGGATACTTAAGGGGCCATTCCACCGCTTCTTGTAGTTCTTGTTTGGCACTTTGGAGACCTCCAATATCATCCCATTTAATATCAGGGACTTGAACCAGCACTTCTCTTAAAGCTGATGGTTGAATTTCTTTAAGAGCCTCTTTAAAGTCAGATTTGTTTACAATCATCTTTTTTAAGGTCTCTTTTGGAATTTCTTCATCTGCTTTTATATCAGGTAATACTCTGCGTAAAACCCGCATGGCAGACTCTTTACAAAGGGATTCAAGGTCGGCTCCAACAAATCCATGGGTAATGTCCGCTATCTCATCCAGATCCACGTTATCATCCAGAGGCATGCCTCTGGTGTGTATCTGGAGGACTTCATTTCTTTCTTCTTTATCAGGAACCCCTATTTCTATTTCCCTATCAAATCTACCAGGTCTTCTTAAGGCCATATCCAGTGCATCTGGTCGATTAGTAGCTCCAATCACTACTACCTGGCCTCTGGATTTCAGGCCATCCATTAAGGTTAGTAATTGAGCTACGATCCTTCTTTCTACTTCTCCACTAACTTCTTCTCTTTTGGGAGCAATAGCATCCAGTTCATCAATAAATATGATGGAGGGGGCATTTTCTTCTCCTTCTTCAAAGAATTCCCTTAATCTCTCTTCAGATCCACCCACATATTTACTCATAATCTCTGGGCCATTGATGGTTATAAAATGGGCATCACTTTCATTGGCTACTGCTTTTGCCAGCAATGTTTTACCTGTTCCAGGTGGGCCGTGCATCAGCACACCTTTAGGGGGAGAAATTCCCAGCCTTTCAAAGAGTTCTGGGCGCTTCAGGGGGATTTCTATCATTTCCCTTACTTTTTTCACTTCTTCTTTGAGACCACCAATGTCTTCATAGGTCACATCCACCAAATTTTTAACCCCTTCTATTTTAGATAAATCCACCGGGCTGGTTTGGACTTCTACCTCACTTTGGGGGGTTACTTTTACTACTCCGGCTGGCTTGGTGGAGACAACTGCCAGCTTAATCTCACCCAGGGGGGAAACATCACCCATTTCTCGGAAAAATTCGTCAAAAAGTCCTCCTCTTACGGGTTTTTGTTGTCTAAATCCAGAAATAATGATATCTCCCTGTGCCAGGGTTCTGTTAATAAAAGCAGACCTTACATCTCCTCTTATAATGATTTCTTGATCTACAGGGGCCAGCACAATCTTTTTTGCTTCTTTTACATCGGCTCTTTTAACACTTACTTCTTCTCCAATGGATGTTCCTGCATTTTTCCTCATGTATCCATCTATTCTGATTATTCCCAGACCGATATCTGATTGTGATGATACTACTGTTGCTGCAGTAATCTTTTTACCCTCTATTTCTATTATATCTCCATCTAGAAGGTCTAATTTTTCCATACATGCTGGATCAATTCGTGCTATAGAACGACCTACATCTGATTGAGCTAAAGCCTCTGCAACTTTTAACTTCATATTTTTATTTTCCATAAACAAACACCCCACTTTTGGTTACTACTTGGCTATTATTTATTATTTTTATTGGAAATAATTCTTTGTATCAAAATCATTCTTTTAGTAAACTTTGGTTACTATAATAAAGAAGTAATTTATAATATATAAATGTTTCGGTAACTATTAATAACATGTCATAAAATTTATAATTAAAACAAATTTTGAGATTCATATATATGAAAATAGCTAATTTAACTTAGTATAATATAAAAAAAATCGATAAGCTACCTTATTTTAGCTCCAAAACCTTTAATCAGTTTTTCCACTTCTTTAATTTTAGTTCTCTCCAGAACTTTAATTCGAAATGTCATGCTGATCATTCCTTCATTAATAGGGGGGCCCTGATAGGTATCAAGGATCTTTACCTGGATTATTCCGTCTAAACTTTCTAAAACTGAAGAAATAACTTTTGAATCACTTGAATTGGGAAAAACTGCAGAAATGTCATATTCTCTACTATCCTGGTTATTTATTTTCCAATTCCACATTTGTTTTGAATCGAGGATTTCAATATTGGAAATTTTAAGCATTATATTCCGTTTTCCTGTTTTCAAAAGGAGAAAATCCGGTTCAAGAGATTTTAAAATACCAATATGGACTTTACCAGAATATATATGCCTTAATCCTACTTCTTTACCAATTGATTTTTTTAATATAATTATTTCTTGATTTAAAGCAGATATGGCTTTATCTGATCTTCCCAGAGCTGCTTCCAGATCATTAAGATTTTTAGCAGCTGAACTCATAGCTTCAACAAATTTATCCTGGTTTTTAACATCTAAATCCTTTTCTAAATCCTTAACCGTCTTTATAAATGCACTGCGAGCTTTATTAGCGTATTGGTTTTGTGTCTGGATGGAGTAAGCCAGATAAGGATTCTGAGCCACTATCCGGGATATGGTATCCACCATCAAATTATAAATAGGACTGGCAAATTTACGGGATTCTTTCACATTAACTTCCAGCTTTTCAATGGTAGAAGCAATAGAAATATAGGCAAAATGAGTTAATACCTGCACCACGCTCATCATTTCATCATGCTTTTTCGGGGTGGTAACTAAAACTCGAACTTTTTCATCTTCAAGGAAATCTAAAACCCTTTTAAACCAGCCATTTTTTTGCAAAGGGGTTAAAACAACTACCTGGCCTTCCAGAGAGCGAATACGAGGACCAAACATGGGATGGGTTGGTAGAAAGTCCACCCCTTCTTTAATTAAATCTTGCATTAAATAGGAGGGCATTTCTTTTACAGAAGTAACATCCATAATTAGGGAACCTTTTTTCAGGGAAGGGGCTACTTCTCTAATCACATATTCAGTATGTTCTATTGGTACGGCAATAATCACCACTCTACATTGAGAAGCTGCTTTTTTATTATCGGGACAATATTCCACTCCTATTTCACGGGCAATTTTAGTCCCGAAATCAGAATCACGACTGGTAATAACAATTTCAAATTTTTTTGATTTTAAATACTGGGCAATCCACCTTCCCAGCCCCCTGGTACCACCTATAATCGCAATCTTCATTTTTATCACAATTTAATAATATTATTATAATCATGCAATTAAATAGTTTATAGGGCTCCTAGTAACCGGGACCATCTCTGGCAACTTTAGTAGCTATATATCCTCCCAGGGCCCCTAGAGCCATGCTCAATAAACATATTAATGTCAATCCCACTAAAAAACCTCCAAAATCAAAGTTTACCAGTCCTGAAACTCTTGAAGGCAATTCGGGATTTACTATAAACCCGTAGGAGAAAAATAAAACTCCTAAAATTAAAGAAGCAATTAACCCTACTGCGGTACTCCTTTCTTCATAATTAGTTAGATAAGTGGCTAAAAATCCAGTAAAAGTGAAGGTGAAAATCGCATCTAAAAAAATCGAAAGAATAATTCCGGCAATAATACTCATGAAAACTGCAAAAGTGGAACTTTGATTGGCCATAGCGACATTACTCCTGTTTTAAATCATATAAAACTTAAGTGGTACAGAATAAATTAGGGTTCTTATAATATAGTTATATTAAATCTAAGCTTAATATTTAAGTTGTGATATGAGGTTATAAAAATACTTTTAAAACTCGAAATTACTAAATTATTAATAAAGATTATTCAAAATAATAAATGCCTTTAAATTAACATTATTTAGCTAATTATAAAGAAATGGATATTTAAAATTTGCTACAGGGGGCATTATAATGCGAATTACTTATCAGGATAAAAAAAGAGGAATCATAGAACTGATGCCTGAAACCCTGGATGATTTATGGCACTTATCACATATAATTGAAGAGGGAGACGTATTATCTTCAAAAACAACTCGTAGAATTCAGGATACTACTGGAGATAAATTAAGAAGTGACCGTGGAATAAAAAAAACGTTTTATTTAGGGATACGCGTAGAAATCATTAATTTTCATATGTATACTGGTCAATTGCGAACCACAGGAATCATTGTAAAAGGTCCAGAGGATTTAATTCCTTTAGGGTCTCACCATACTCTGGAGATAAAATTAAATGTCTCCATACGTATAAAGAAAAATAAATGGAGTAAATGGACTCTTAAAAGACTAAAACAAGCTATAGAATCTTCGAAAAAGTTATCTGCTATAATACTGGTTCTGGAAGATGATGTGGCCGACATGGGGTTAATTCGCCAATATGGGGTGGAGTATTATGGTCCTATTGTGGGGAATATATCTGGAAAAAGAATTGTAGAAAAAGATAGAAGAAAAAATGTGATTAATTTTTATGAAAAGATTGTTGAGGCCCTGAAAAAATTTAAAGAAGTGCAGAATTTGCTTATTGCTGGTCCGGGATTTGTTAAAAGTGATTTCTATTCTTATTTAAAAGAAAAATATCCTGAAATTGCAAAAAATTCTATTTTGGAGAGCACTGGAACTGGGGGCAGGGTAGGAATATCTGAAATTTTAAAAAAAGGCACCATAGAGAAGATGACTTCTGAAAACCGTGTGGCAGGGGAAATGAGATCGGTAAACAAAGTACTAGAAAAAATAGCTAAATCATCCCCTAAAGTAGTTTACGGTAAAAAGATGGTTATTAATGCAGTAAATGCTGGAGCTGCAGAGGAATTACTTATTCTGGATAAAATGGTGCGCCAGGAAAACATGGAAAAGACCATGGACATAGTGGAAAATATGAAGGGCAAAGTTACCATGGTAAGCAGTGAACACGAAGGCGGAAAACAACTGGAGGCTCTAGGTGGAATGGCCGCACTTTTGAGATATGGTATCAACTAAAAAATCGAAAATAAATAATGAGGGATACTAATCATGTCCTGAAAATTTTTTAAAGGCCGGACTATAATTAATTACAGGTTAAATAAAATGTATAACGCGATTATAGGAGCATTAATTTTATCAACATCACTAAGTATTATTCTGGCTTTGATATTGACTAAACTGGGAGAAAAAAACCGGGCTGGAAATTTATATGTGATGGTGCGGGGAGGAACTCCTCGAGCAGTTGGTTTAGCACCATTTATAACTTTACTATTATTTTTACCATACCCTTTTAAAGACTTAGTGGCAGTAATGGGTATTTTGGCCTTTTTAGACGATGTTTTAGGCAGAAAAAAATCATCCAGAATCCCGGTAGAATGGGGTCAGATTTTCCGGGGGATGGGTATGATACTGGTTGTGATTATAGGTTATCCCTATCTGGGAATAGCAGCTATACTTGTGGCTTTAATGATTCAACCCATGAATATTGCAGATATGCAGCCGGGATCTGCATGTAGTAGTATAATTGCAATGTCCTTATTGGTAATATTTTTAATGATCTTCCAGGGCAACACCACTTTTTTACTTGTTCCTTCCCTCTTGCTGGCGGTGTGTGTGGGATATGCTCCTTTAGATTATAAAGGTAAAGTTATGCTGGGTGAAGTGGGAAACCATTCTATGGCCATTGTACTGGGACTGTCTTTTTTCTTATTAGGTGGTTTAAGTGGATTAACAATAATGTTTCTGGTTAATGTTATTTGGATAGCATTTCTACGTCGCAAAAATCTCCATATATTCCTGGAAAAGAAACTTTCAATTAAAAATCCCACCGGGGGGGATTATTTTATGGATGTACTCACCGGTGGAGGTATGGTGGATTTAATTAGAAAAATAGTACTTAAGAATAAACAAATAATCATTAAAAATCGATTTTTAATAAAATTAGGTTTCAGGAGACTATTATATAATCCATTTGCCCGGGAATAATTTTTAATTTTTATATTTTTCTCATTCTAATTATGGATATAATCAGGGCCAGTGCAATTAAAAAACTAACTAAAAACCCTACTATTCCTAAATATGGAAAATTTTGGAGTATTAAAGCTTCATTAGGCATAATAACTAAAGAAGATCCAATTATCAGGGATGAGATGAGCAAAGCCATTGATATACGGTTGGTAATTCTTTCCAGGGTTTCAGTAAACTTATCCAGGTCTTTGTGTTCCAGTTCCATTTTAAAATTACCCTTTTCCAGCCTCATTAAACTGCGAGTTATACTCTGGGGCAAATCACGATAAATATGTTCCAGATTAATAAGGGCACTGGTGGTGTTATCTAAACGGCGTAAAGGATTTAAACGATCTTTAATAAGCCTTTTGACCATTTTTTTGGCTATGTGCAGACCATTAAAATTAGGATCCAATCTTTGCCCCAGGTCTTCTGCCATACTCATCACTCTTCCCAGCAAAATAAAGTCCCGGGGAACTCTAATTTTATGTTTAATAAGCAGGGTAGGCATACTGAATTCACTCATCAGTTCCCCCACCTGATTCATATCTGCCCCATAGTAACGATCCAGCAAATCCATAAGATCATATTTGAGTGATTCTATATCTGTGCTATCTGATATCATATTCATGTACTGCAACTGGTTTATCATTCCTTTGACATCATAGTTTACCATAAAAACAAAAAGTTCTGCCAGGTTATCTCTGAAATCCTGATCAAGGTTGCCCATCATACCAAAATCTATAAAACAAAGCACATTACCATTTTGAACCAGTATATTTCCGGGATGGGGATCGGCATGGAAAAAACCATTTATAAATATTTGCTTGAAATAACATTCTGCTCCTCTTTCTGCTATGGTCCGGGCATTGAATTTTATTTCAGAATCAATAATTTCGGTTAGTTTGACCCCCTCCACATATTCCATGGTAAGAACCCGGAGGGTGGAAAACTCCCGATAAATCGCCGGAGCATAAACTGTTTCATCATCCTCAAAAGAAGCCCGGAACCTTTCAGCATTATTTGCTTCCTGATTGTAATCAAGTTCTTTTTTTATAGCCCTTTCAAATTCATCCACTATTCCCGGAAGGTTATAATATTTAAGGCTGGGCATGCGTTGATCAACCATTCCAGCCAGATAGCGCATGATAATTATGTCCTTATTAATTTGATCCACTATTCCCGGGCGCTGAACTTTTACCGCGACTCTTTCACCATTTTTTAGTATGGCTTCATGAACCTGACCAATTGATGCAGAAGCAACAGGTACTTCTTTAAATTCTATAAATGTTTCTTCAAATGGATTATTTAATTCCTGTTCCACCACTCTTTTTACTTCAGTAAAATCAAAAGGAGTAGCTTCGTCCTGCAATTTAGATAGTTCTTCTGCAATATCCTTACCAACCAGATCAGGACGGGTACTTAAAACCTGCCCTAACTTGACAAAACTGGTTCCTAACTCTTCCATAACCAGACGGACCCTTTCGGGAACACTACTATCAAACTCTTCTTCAGGATCCCTTAAATGCAGATTCAAAGTAAAAAATAACTTATTTCTCAGCCCTAAATCGTCCAGAACATTTCCAAACTGGTATTTTGCCAGAACGCTAACAATTTCTTTGATTCTGTTCATATCTGGCCTTTTAGATTCAAATGGACTGAATTTCATATTAAATTAATATCTTCTTAATTAATATAATACTTTAGTTAAATGTGGGCTAATTAATTAAAATCATTTATATCTGATAAGGGGAATATTTTCACCAAAACGGTAAATATATTTTCAGTTATCCTCAGAATAACGGCATATAATTAAATGATTAACCCGAATAAAGTTCCTATAAAGAGGTGTTTTAATGAAAGCATTACTCATGGTCACTGGTCGTGGAATGGGAGGCGATGCAGTCACGGCCCTTAATATTTCAAAAGCATTAACCAAAAAAGGAGTAAAGTGTGAATTTGTATTAGATCGTAGTGCACCGGGCATACTACTGGAAAAAAATGGTATCAAATGGCACAAAATCCGCATACCTCAAGCAGGAGGACATGCAGCCACCAAACTTAAATTGACCAAAGCTGGTCTTAAAACTTCAATCGCGGCCATGGAGGCAGTTAAAGTCATTAGAAAATCTAAAGCGGATGTTGTAGTGGGAGTAATTGGTGGGGGAGCTATAATTGGGTGCATTTCTGCTAAAATAGCCCGGGTACCGGGGGTGGGTGTACTTAATACTCCTACTGATACCAGGGTATGCACCCGGCTTAATGCCAGCATAATCCTTCCAGAATCAAACATATTTTCACAAGATTCCCTTCCTGAAAATTTATATAAATGTTATGGTCCTGTAAATCCTGATATAATAGCGGGAAACAAAGAAGAAGCACTAAAAAAAATGCCGGAATCTTTTGACCCTACAAAAAACACAATTATTTTTTCCTCAGGGTCTTCTTTATTTGAAATGATGGCCCAGGCTGCAAAAAATATTTCTCTAGGTGAAATTGATGCTAATATCCTGGTGGTGGGCCATCCCCTGAAAGAGGAATTCTTAAATTTATTCCAAAATACCAATATAATTTATCTGGGCTATGTGGACTGGGTGAATGATTTACTAAATTTAGCCGATGTGGCGGTGCTATCTGATGATGGGGTAATGATTCACGAAGCCATAGCTTGCAAAGTACCTATAGTGGCTTTAAATGGAGTCAAGTATGGTAGATATCATAATATGTCCCGTATCTTTCCCGGGGCACTAATGGAATCGTCACTGGAAAATTTGCAGGATACCTTAAAAGAAGCCCTATCTCATATAGGGGCCATGAAAAAACAGGCCCAGAAATATGGGGACGATGTTCTCCATTCAGCAGATAAAATTGCGGATATTGTTATGGAGGAGGCTAAAAAAGGAAGAAGAAAATAAGTAAATCCCCATACCTTATAAATTCTTTTTATCATCTGGCTATCTTTTCTTTAAACTGATTTTCACCGGAGTCCGGAACCCTTTCATAAGTCCTCTAAAAAAAAAGGTTTCACATCTTTAAACTTTTAAAATTTTATCTTCAATTTTAGATTTTATTCCACAATCCTTAATATTTGGCAAAAAAGCGCATTAATTTATAAATGGAATCTGTGGAAGGATGAGTTTCCACAAAATGATCAAAATCATAAGTTTTACGGTGAATTCTCATTAAAAGGGATAGATAGGCCATATTATAACGGGCACCAGGGGCAATGGAGGATAATTCCTGGATTGAGCCGGTTTCAATATCCACCATGGTTTTTGTAAATCCTGTGTTACTTGATAAGACTCTCCAGAATGATCCAGGACCTGCAGAACCAGGTATTTTACCTTCAACCATCTGGGAATAATTTTCTCCATCAAGGGAGGACTTTTTTCCGGAACTTAAAAAAGCGACATCATAATCCAGGGAAATAGCATATGGTAAGTGCTCATAATTAGCTTTTTTTTCAATACCGGCTGCATTATGGGCGGCTACAATTCCTTCCATGCGGGCTACCGGCGTAGTTCCCATCCCTCCTATTACATCACCAGCGGCATATATTCCTGGAGCACTGGTTTCCATCCTTTCGTTTACAACTATTTCTCCTCTTTTTCCAGTTATTACTAAATCTGAAACTAATTGGGAGTTAGGAACAATTCCAGTGGCCAAAAGAACCAATCCTTCCATTTGTCCCCGGGAAGTAAGGGCACCCGACCTGGTTATTTTAGTAGTATCTACTTTTTCATGGATTTTTATGTCTTTTAAGAGGTTTTTAACCACATATTCTTTAACTTCTTGATCTAAATTACTTAAAAAGTTATTTCTACATAGAATATGTACTTCTGAACCCATAGAAGAGAATATGGATGCAAATTCAGTAGCAATTATTCCACTTCCCACTATTAATAATTTTTCAGGAACTTCCTCCAGATTCAGTATATCCTGATAAGTTATGGCATTTTCAGCACCGTCTATAGGTGGTATAAATGGCCGGCCCCCGGTGGCTATTATTAATTTATCATATTCTATAGGTTCTCCCTCAACATACAGCAGCCCTTTTTGAAAATAAGCAGGAGCATAAATAATTTTAACACCTGCTTCCAGAGTTTCTTTCTCTGTAATATGCCTTATTTTACTTAAAGTGGTTTTTATTCCATGGGCCATGTTTTTATATGAAAATTTATAGTTTAATTTTAGGACTTCCTGGTTTTGAAAGTTAGCTGCATCATTCAGGAACCGGGCTACATCATTTAGCCCACAAACAACCATACATCCTTTATTAAGGCAGGTTCCTCCTAGATCGGATTTTTCTATAAGAATTACTTCATTTTCCAATCTGGCTAATTCTAAAGCTGCTGCTCTTCCGGCGGGCCCACCACCAATAATTACCATTTTCATTTTTATAACCTGCAATTTTCCCCATATTTAATAATTTAATACTACTTTTTAGAATCCTCTTCTTACATATCTTTATATGTAAGTTTCTTTACTAAAAATTATATTAACTTATCTTAAATTTTTGAACTACATGTAATAAACGTGTTACAGATTGTATGTGAATTTTAAAATTTAAAGATTAGGGACTTCTCAGGTCTTCATATTCTTTAAAATTGTTTTATAAAAATTGGAGAGATATTTAAATGTGCATTGCGGCACCTGCTCAAATAATTGAAATCAATGATGATGATAAAATTGCTGTTGTGGATTTTGGCGGAGTTAGACAGCAAGTAAAACTGGATTTAGTAGAAAACGTAGAAGAAGGACGATATGTTTTAGTCCATTCTGGATATGCCATTGAAGTTATGAGTGATCAAGCTGCCAAAGAATCTTTAGAAGCATGGGATGAACTTTTAAAGGCTTTGGACGAAGAAGACAAATACCAGTCAACTCAATAGCTCCTATTTTTGTTGAAACAAATTATTTTATTTTATTTTTTTTATAGATCTCTAAAAAGTCCAGATTATAGTTTCAGGGTTATTTCCTGGCATTAAATTATTAAAAATTAAATTTTATTTATTATCTCAATAGATGGAAACTCTTTTTACATTACTGATTTCTAAAAATTTACTTAACAATTTCCCGGGTATTGGTTTTTCAGTAATTATAGTTAATCGGGGATTTTCTTCTAATTCTGGATCTCCAGCATGTGCCTGGCGAATACTAATCCCCTCTGCGGATATAAGGCCACTGGCCTGGGATAGAATTCCGGGATTTCCTGCTTCTGCTTCAATTTCAACAATCCCAAAATCAAGGCTGCGCGCCACATTTTTTAATAAAGCACCTGCCGGAAGAATGTTTTCAAATATTTCAGATAATTGTTGATCTTTTAGAATAACATCAACCGTTGATTTAATAGTGCGCCTGTCCACACCAACCGATCGGGAAAGTGCTACATCACTTATTAAAACATCTTTACAATATATTTTTCCTGTCTTATCCACTCTCAAGCCTAAATCTACTATTTTTCGGGCTACATTCATACGAGCAGGATATTTCTCGAATTTATGGCTAATTTTTTTCCACATAACATCTCCTTTAATCTATTAATTGCACTATTATATAAACTTGAGTATAAATGTACATAAATATACAACAAAGCTATTTATAGTACTTTAAAGTATAGAATGAGCAGGGTCTTGGAGGAAGATCTGGAATTTCAAACTAAATTAAAAAATTAAAGGTGAAAATTATGATAAGGAGTGAATATTTTTGGCGATATAAATTTAAAGCCATTAAGTACAGCTGCACTGGATTATGATAATCCTTTTGACTTGTTTCAAAAATTATATTTTAACTATCCTGATACCTTTTTACTGGAATCAATGGAAAGTGATACCGGCCTTTCCCGGTACTCTTTTCTGGGATTTGACCCGATAATGAATTTAAAGGTCAATGATAATGTTTTAGAAATAGAAAAAGATGGCACCACTGAGGAAATTTATACTAAAAATCCTTTTGATGAAATAAAATCTATTTTGAATAATACTAACGGAAAAAAAGGGTTTTGTGGAGGTTTGGTGGGCTATGTTTCGTACCAGGCAGCTAAATATTTCACTCCACTTGACCTGAATAGGGGCAAATACCCTGAATTCGAATTTGGATTATTTTTGGATGGAATAATTTTTGATAAGCTCTCCCAAAGATGTCGTTACCTCACCAGGGGGGAATCCCGATTAGAAGAAATCAAGAGTATTATGAAAGAGGATTATTCTTCTCTTCCTGCCATGTCTTTTTCAGATAAGGGAAAATTTTTCTCTAAAAACCAATACGAAAAAATGGTTTTAGAGGTTAAAAATAGAATAAAAGATGGTGAAATCTTTCAGGGAGTTCTATCAAATGCTCAAAAATATAAAATAACTGGTAATAAACTGGATTTTTATAATGCCCTTAGAAAAATAAACCCTTCTCCTTATATGTACCATTTTAAGCTGGGAGAAAAGGAAATAATAGGTTCCAGTCCGGAAATGTTAGTAAGAGTGGAAAACCGACAGGTAGAAACATATCCCATTGCGGGGACCCGCCCCCGGGGAAAAAATAAATTAGATGATGAAAAACTGGCTAAGAATCTACTGGATGATGAAAAAGAAAGAGCAGAACACATGATGCTGGTAGACCTGGCCCGGAACGATGTAGGGAAAGTTTCAGAATTTGGAAGTGTAAAAATCCCAGAATATATGGCTATTAAAAAATTTTCCCATGTTCAACACATTTTGTCCCATGTCAAAGGAAATTTGAGCCCTACTAAGAATGCAGTGGATGCTTTTACATCTATTTTCCCTGCAGGGACGGTATCTGGTGCACCCAAAATAAGGGCCATGGAAATAATAGAAGAAATGGAAAAAATCCCTCGAGATGCATATGCTGGTGCAATTGGATATTTTTCCTTGAATGGAAATGCAAATTTTGCCATCACTATACGGTCTTTAATCTGTGATGGTCATCAGGGCAAAATACAATCTGGAGCAGGTATTGTACATGATTCAGTGCCTGAGAAAGAATTTTTTGAATGTGAAAATAAGGCCAAAGCACTCTTAGATTCTTTAAAAATTTCAGGTGCATTATCATGATACTAATTATCGACAACTATGACTCGTTTACCTACAATCTCTATCAAATGGTGGGCGAAATTGTAAATAATCCCTTAAATAATTTTTCTAAAACTAATTCTAAAATAATGGTCATTAAAAATAATGAAAAGAACCCTTTTCAGATTCAGGATTTACATAAAAAAGAAGAAATTAACCACATAATTATTTCACCTGGCCCGGGAAATCCAGAAAATAAGAGGGATTTTGGAGAATGTAAAGCAATAATCAAAAAATTTGGCCCAGAAATACCAATTATGGGGGTCTGCTTAGGACATCAAGGAATATTTTCTACATTCGGAGGAAAAATAATTCACCAGGAACCGGTGCATGGAAAACAAACTCAGATAAATCATAATAATCAGGGAATCTTTCAGGGATTGAAAAATTATCTCCTGGTGGCACGTTATCATTCACTAAGCTGTGATCCAGAAACCATACCCGAATGCCTGGAAATAACTGCCAAAACAGATGAAGGAATCATAATGGCCTTAAAACATAATATTCATCCAATTTATGGTTTACAATTTCACCCGGAATCTATTGGAACTCCGGAGGGCATGAAATTAATTGAAAATTTTCTTAAGGTGGAATCATGAACTCTGATTATTGCAATACTGCTAAAGGGAATAAAATAGATTTCAATTTTATCCTACAGACCTGCCAGAAAAACCTGCAAAAAACTAAATTAAAAGTGCCATTATCCGCCATTAAAAGGCAGATAAAAGATTCACCTGATCCTATTAATTTTAAAAAAGCACTTCAAAAAACGGACCGATTCCCATTAATAGTTGAATATAAACCAGCTTCCCCTTCCCAGGGGCACATTTCTTCCCGGAGTCTGGAAGATACTATAAAATCCTTTGAGGTAGGGGGAGTTAGTGCTATTTCTATACTAACTGAAGAATCCTTTTTTAAAGGCAAACTTGATTATATTAAAAAGGCTTCTAGCTTAAGTTCCTTGCCAATTATGAGAAAGGATTTCATTTTAGATGATTATCAAATCTATGAAGCTCGAGCATATGGAGCCAGTTCAGTACTTTTAATGAGTGATGTTTATCCCCATATTCCTGATGGAATAAAAACTTGCCGGGAAATGGGCATGGAACCCCTGGTAGAATGTAAAAATTCTATCGATGTTTATAATGCCTTAGATGCAGATGCGAAGATAATAGGAATTAATAACCGGAGCTTTAAAGATTTCTCCATTGATTTTAAACGCACCAAATCCCTTTATCCTTTGATACCTCCTGATAAAATCATGGTGTCTGAAAGCGGGGTTAAAAATACAGAGGATGTGGAAGAATTATGCCGATATGGTGCAGACGCCCTGCTTATTGGTACCACTATTATGCAATCTTCTAACATAGAGCTTACCATCAAGAAAATGAGATTTGCAGCAGAAAGATCCAGAAAAAGATTTTTTAAAAGTGGCCCTTTGAAAAGTACCTCAACTAGCGGAGGGTTAAATAGTGATTAATTCCTCCCCGATTGATATAAATAAACTTAAAAAAGAATGCAGCTTATTTAAAGAGGACTTGAATAAAAATTTAACTCTAAAAAAAGGTGATACTAATTTAAAGATTAAAATATGTGGTATAACTTCTAAAGAAGATTTAAAAGCTGCAGAAAACTACGGATCCGATCTTATAGGTTTCATTCATGTAAAAAGATCAGTCCGATATATTGATATAGAAACAATTAAATCACTTTCCCGCATCCTGACAGATAATAATAAAGGAGTGCTGGTTTTAGAACCAGATAATGTGGAAGAAGCTTTAAATGATATACTAAATTCTAATTTGAGAAATATTCAGCTGCACTCCCTTTTGCCAGGGGAGATAAATGAACTTATTCAAAGTCTATTTGCTGATGAATATGAGAAGGAATACCACATCGTTCGGGCAATAGGCATATCTCAAGACGGATTATCACTGGAAAAAATTAAAGAAATAAGGTCATTTGCTGAATTATGTCAGGGAATTTTATTTGATTACCAGCACCAGGGAAAAACAGGTGGCACTGGTAGGGAAGTTTCTTTAAAAACAGCTATTAAAGCAGCAAAAATTTCAAGATCTTTTAATCCCCACCTGGAAATATATCTGGCGGGAGGATTAACTGCATCACGTATTAAAAAAGAGGGGCTATTAATTAAAGAATCATTTGACTTTGTTGATTTTAATTCCGGTCTGGAGGATTTTCCTGGCAAAAAAAACCACATTAAAATTAAAAATGCCATAGAAACGGTAAAAAAAGATAAAATATTCATGAATTTTATTAAAGGTGATTTAATTGATTGAAAGTGGAAAATTTGGTAAATATGGCGGTATTTTCGCCCCTGAACTTCTTATCCCTGCTTTGGAAGAATTAGAAAGTGCTTTCTTAAAATATAGGAATAATAAAAAATTCAATCAGGAATTAGAATTTTATTTAAAAGAATTTGCAGGCCGACCCACCAATCTATATCTTGCTAAAAACCTGTCTGAGAAACTGGGATGCAGGATATATTTAAAAAGAGAGGACATGCTACATACCGGAGCCCATAAAATAAACAATACTCTGGGGCAGGGATTGCTGGCTAAATATATGGGTAAAAAACGTTTAATTGCAGAAACTGGAGCGGGACAACATGGAATTGCCACGGCTGCTGTAGGTTCTCTTTTTGGAATGCCTACTGATGTTTATATGGGCATGGAAGATGTTGAAAGGCAGAGATTAAATGTATTCCGGATGGAAATATCTGGGGCAAAAGTAATTCCGGTTGAAACGGGATCTAAAACCTTAAAAGATGCTATAAATCAATCTATGAGAGATTGGATGACAAATGTGCAGGATACACATTATTTAATAGGATCTACCATGGGTTTCCATCCTTACCCCACCATGGTAAAACATTTCCAGAGAGTAATCGGACAAGAAACTAAAAATCAGATTTTAGAAAAAGAAAAAAAACTTCCCGACGCGATAATAGCCTGTGTGGGAGGAGGAAGCAATGCCATAGGTATTTTTTCAGAATTTATTCCAGACTCGGAAGTGGAATTGATTGGTGTGGAAGGAGGAGGGCACGGGATTGAGAGTGGAAATCATGGTGCAACCCTTTGTGCAGGTAGTGAAGGTGTTCTTCATGGATCACTATCCTATGTACTTCAAGATAAAGATGGACAAATTTGTGAAGCGCATTCTGTTTCAGCTGGTTTAGATTATCCTGGAGTAGGCCCGGAACATGCTTACCTGCATACCCGGCGCCGGGCAAGATATGTTAATGTAACGGACTCCGAAGCACTCCGTGGATTTCAACTACTATCCCGCTATGAGGGGATAATGCCTGCCCTGGAGAGTGCACATGCCATTGCCTATATGGAAAAATATGCCCAGAAACCTGAAAATAAAGGGAAAACTATAGTGGTCAATCTTTCTGGAAGAGGGGATAAGGATATGTTTCTTGCAGCAAGCATTTTAGGGGTGGAAGTATGAATCTTAAAAAAGAAAAACAGCCTCCTGAAGAAATTAACTCCTCTGAAAAACTAGAAACTTATGATGAAATGTTCAAACGCTTAAAAAAGAACAAAAAAGGAGCATTTGTACCTTTTATTGTTGCAGGAGATCCTGACTTTGAAACATCTCTTGATATAGTGAAAACACTCCTGGAAAGTGGTGCAGATGCCCTGGAAATTGGATTTGCATTTAGTGATCCGGTAGCGGATGGTCCCACCATTCAAGAATCAGATTTAAGAGCATTAGCTTCGGGTATGAATACTCAAAAATCCTTTGAATTTATTAAAAGAATCAGGGAATTTACTTCTATCCCTATTGGGCTTTTGGTATATTATAATCTAATTTATAAAAAAGGAGTTGATGAATTTTATAAGGAAGCCAAAAAATGTGGAGTAACCAGCATATTATCTGCGGACTTACCTCCCGAAGAAGCTGAAGAAGCACTCCAGGCAGCAAAAAAATACAATATTAATCAGATATTTTTGGTAGCCCCCACCACACAAAAAAATCGTCTGGATAAAATTTGCCAGATAGCTTCAGGATTTATTTATCTGGTTTCAGTAATGGGAGTCACCGGGGCCAGAAAAAAAGTCCAAAACAGTACAGTTGAGTTAATTAAAAGAATAAGAAATAGTAGTGATTTACCGGTAATGGTGGGATTTGGTATTTCTAAACCATCCCATGTAAAAGATGTAATCCAGGCAGGTGCACAAGGAGCCATTGTAGGCAGTGCTATTATTGAAATTATTTCAAAAAATCTGGATAAACCGGGAGTAATGCTACCAGAAATAAAAAAAGACATCAGCAAAATGAATGAAGCTACTCAGGGAAGTGACTGATTTGCAAAAGTTCATTCGAAAATTAGCTTCTGGAAATGATCTTACAAAAAAAGAAGCTTTCATGTGCATGGAAGCCATGATTTCTGGTGAGGCCACCCCCATTCAAATGGCGTCTATTTTGTCTTTACTTACTCTTAAAGGAGAAAAAGAGGATGAAATAACTGGTTTTGCTAAATCTATGCGAAGAGCATGCAAATCTGTCAACTTTTCTCATTTAAAAGTGGTGGACACCTGTGGGACGGGAGGAGACAAATTTAAAACATTCAATGTCAGTACTGCTGCGGCTATTATTGCTGCAGCTGCCGGTGTTCCTGTAGCCAAACATGGTAATCGTGCTGTTACCAGTTCCTGTGGTGGAGCAGATATACTGGAAGCAGCAGGTATTAAAATTGAGTTATCTTCTAAGGAAGTTTTAGAATCTATGGAAAAGCTGGGGATAGGCTTCATGTTCGCCCCTAATTTTCATCCTGCCACCTGGAATGTAATGCCGGTAAGAAACGAATTGGGTATACGAACTGTTTTTAATTTGTTGGGACCTCTTACTTCTCCTGCTAAGGCTCCCATACAACTTATAGGTGTCTTTGATCCCTATTATGTGGATTTAATAGCCCGGGTATTAAATAATATGGGAATTGAAAAAGCCATGGTGGTACATGGCTATGATTCCAATGGAAATCCGGCTATGGATGAAATATCCAATATTGGCCCTACTCTGGTGGCTCTGGTGGAAAATGGTGAGATATCTATTCAAAAATTAAATCCAGAAGACTTTGGGGTGGAAAAATCACAACCAGAATTAATAAAATCTCCTGAAACCATTGAAGATAATTTAAATATATTTTTATCAGTTCTTGCTGGTGAAGAGGATTCTCTTAAGAAAAAAGCCAGGCTAGAACTAGTTTTGGCTAATGCAGGGGCTATAATATTTTTAGCAGGCAAGTCTAACTCTCTGGAGGAAGGTACAAAAATAGCCAGAAAGACGGTAATTTCAAAAAAAGCCATGAAAAAATTGGAAGAATTCCGGCAGATATTTGCCAAATAAAGATAATTTTATTATTCAGGGTAAAATTTACTTGATAAATTTTTTTTAATAATTTTTAATACCATATTTAAAAAATAAGAAAAAGTGGGCCCGCTGGGATTCGAACCCAGGGCCTCACGGTTATCAGCCGTGCGCTCTACCACCTGAGCCACGGGCCCCACATATATGGCCAAATTAATGTTTAATAAAACCTTATCTAAATTTAACCTGATTATTTCAGAATAAAAAGGGGTAATTCCAACTTTTAGTTTTTCTCATATATATCCTTTACGATTATTTATAATATTTTCAAGGAACCGGAGAATAATTCTAAAAAAAATGAGATAACCATCAATCCAGTTATAAAATAACATATTTTCTAGAATTCAAATTAAAGATATCAGGATAATAAATCTATCAGATCTTTTTTTGATGTTTCAAAGTCATTATTTTCTAAGTGATAAACTAAACTTCCGGAAAAGACAGAACAGATAACCATGCTCATCTTAAGCATCTTTTGATGGGCGATTAAACTTTTAAAATCATCTTTAATTCTTTCTTTGGATTTATCATCTTGCCGGCGATTTAATATCTTTTCTGGAGATGAGTCCAGTATTACAATAAGGTCCGGTGAAATGATTTCCAGAGGCATAGAAATTATATAACCCTCTGGAGATTGATCCAGGCCATGCAAATCTACCAGGATATTTTGGTGCTTACTAATTTCATTAGCTGCAGCTTTCCAGATATGGTACTGCACATCCAGATCCTGGGCAAACATTTCTTTTTGGCTGTGGGCTATATTTTTTGCCCGGGCAATTTCAAGCATTATTTCTCCATAATTTAAATGCTCACATCCTATTTCCCGGGCAGCAACATGGCACAGGGATGTTTTTCCAACACCTGGAACACCGACAACAGCGGCCATGTTCCAGGATAGCATTAAATGCACCTATTTATTAACCATTTCTGTTATGGCATCGGCCATCATATGTCCGGCAACAGTAACTTCGGCTTTATCAATGCCTTCTACTTTTTCAGACATGTTCCGGGCATCCATAGCCATACGAGCTGCGCTCATGCAACCCGGATTGGTTGGCCTGATAACAATTTTAGCAATAGTTTGATCTTTTTTGTCGATATCTATGCTTTCAACTAGCCCCATTTCCACGATACTTATTCCCATGTGGGGGTCTGCTACCTTGGTTAAAGCTTCCTTGACTTTTTCAACTAGTTCTTCTGACATAATTAATTACCTCGAAATTGTAATTATGGGCCGGTATAATTTAGCCCATTTGATGGATTATACCACCTGAATTAAAAATTTAACAATATTTTTTTTCAATGTCTATTAGTTAAGTGATTGAATATTGTCTGTATTGGTCTATTTAAAGTTTTGCAAAGTATTATTTGATCCGATGCCGAATACGGACAGCCACTCCTTTAGAAGCCCTTACCATTTCTTCACCACTTAAAATTGATTTTCCAACTCCCACCAGTTCACCATTTCTAACAATAACTACTTCATCCCGTGGAATTATATTTTTATCTGCATTTATTACTCCCGGGGCAAAAAGAGTGTTTGTTTTAAGTTCAAAATCTACTTCAACACATTTTATGCCTTTTTCTGCTAGAAGCTGACCTCCAGCCAGGTTAAGAGAGAACAATCCATTATCCATTAGTAAAGTGGCCAGCTGCTCATTATTGTAGAATATTCTTTTATTAAAACGCCCCCGGGCATGGACATCATCAGGTATAAGTGCATCACCACCTTCTCCAAATTGATAAAGGGCAATGGATTTAAATCCTTCTATTAATTTTTCGCGAGGTTTTATTCTTTTAAAATGTTTAACTTCATTTTTTAGATTACCCATAGATGAAGGAGAAAGGGGTCTTCCATCTTCACAGGTGTAAATAACATCTTCCAGATATTCTTCACATACTTCCTGGTAACCCCCGGCTACATGGGCTATCACTTTTTTTTCCTGAACATATTCTTTCAATAATTTTCCAACCACATTTATTTCCTCAAAAGACCAATCTCCTGTAGTTGTTACATCATAAGACTGTATGGGGAAGGTGTTCTCCATTTCTCGAGGACATATGCCAAAGGGGGAGGTTAAAATAACTTCCTGTATTCGGCGAGAGGCCTGCATGAATATTTGATGGGATTTTGAACGGGAATAGGGCTTTCTCATACTGCAGGGAAGGATTACTAGAGCATCACCAAGTGGCTTAAGCAACTTCATTCGTTGTCTCCACCTTACTGCTTCTGGCCGATATAGGGACTCTTCACTGGAACATAAAACTTTCATGATACTCCTCATTTAATAATTATTTTAGAATTTAACAATCAGAATATTCTAGACCATTATAGATAATTAATGTATCTAAATTTTCAGTTATTTAATCAATGAAATCTACGGGGATCTGTTTCGATGTCCACCAGAACCGGCTTATTTAAAGATAAAGCTTTTTCTATTGCAGCAGTCAATTCTTCTGATTCAGTTACTTTTATACCTATTCCTCCACAATTTTTGGCAAAAGCAGCAAAATCACAATTAAAAAGCTCGGTTTGCCAGTTAGGATATTTTTCTATTTTTTGTTCCTGCTGGATCATAGCTAACTGGTGGTTATTAAATAAAAGCACGGTAAGGGGCAATTGATATTTAACTGCTGTTAAAAAATCAGCCATAACCATTGAAAAACCACCATCACCAGTTATGCATATAACCTGTTTTTCAGGGTATTCTATTTGTGCAGCCAAAGCAGCTGGAAGTCCAAAGCCCATACTGGCCAGGTGACCCGAAAAAACAATTTTCTGTGAATTTTGCACCGGGAAGTTTCTACCAAACCACCAGGAATTTTCACCCACATCCAGTGCAAAAATAGCTTCTGGATCAGCCATCTCTTGCAATACTTTTAAAATGTAAGGGACTCTCAAGGGACTTTTTTTATCATTTGCCTCTCTTTCTATGATATTTTCCCAATCATTTTTCAAATCCTGAATTTCGTCTCGATAGGAATCTCTTTTTACTTTTTTTACATTTTTAATTAATTCTGGCAATATTTCTGCACTATTTCCTAAAAGACCTACTTCCACCGGGTAACGTCTTCCAATCATCAGGGGATCTATATCTATTTGTATGGTTTTTTTTTCAGGTATCTGGGTCATATCTGAAAAAGAAGATCCAATTACTATTAATAAATCAGACTTACGCACCAGGGAAGTGGCAGCTGTAGAGCCAATGGTACCATGACTCCCTACATAAAGCTTTTCATCTTCGTTAATTACCCCTTTCCCTCTAAAAGTGGTAACTATCGGTGAACTTATTTTTTCGGCTAATTCTAACAGGTTCAATCCTTGATCCATTGCACCAAATCCGGCTATGATCACGGGCCTATCAGCAGAGTTAATGATTTTAGCAGATTTTTTTATTAAATAATCTGGAGCGGATATGGCCATATTTGTTATTTTACCTTCCAGGGGCATTATTTCTGTATCATAAACTTCTTTCTGGATGTCATTAGGGACTGAAATATGTGAAACTCCTTTTTTAAGCAAGGCATTTTTAATGGCCAGAGTAACCAGATTGGTGGTTTGATCCTGAAACATCAGGGATTGATTAAAAACAGAAAAGGGTTCAAAAAAGGAGTGCTGATCTATTTCCTGAAAAGAACCTGGGCCAATTAGTTCTCTAGTAACCTGGCCGGTTAGGGCTAAAACTGGTGATTTATCCAATTTTGCATCGTATAATCCTGTAGTTAAGTTAGTAGCTCCGGGTCCTGCTACAGTAAGGCAAGCTGAGATATTTCCTGTTAATTTTCCATAGGCTGATGCCATGAATGCGGCGGTTTGCTCATGACGCACCTGAAAATATGTTATGTGGTCCTGGTTTCTCAATGCTTCTAAAATACCCAGAGAAGATGTTCCCGGGATTCCAAAAACATATTTAACTCCCCATTCGGCCATTTGTTTTATTATAATATCTGAAACTGTTATTTTTTCAGCTGATTTTTTGGAAGTCTGTAAATCTACCTTTAAAACAACAAAAACTTTTAAAGGAGAGTTGCAAACCGGACAGGTCCAGGATGCAGGTAGATTAGAAAACTGAACCTCCTCTTTTTCTTCGTCATATATATAATTACATACGGTGCACCGGAATTTAGTCATAAAATCCCCCTCATTTATTATTAAATTAATATATGGTTTTTTTCAAATTTAAATTTAAATATAATCAAAAGAAAACAACCTTATTTTTTTTAGAATAACTAATTCCCCTACCATTCCGGGTTTAATTTTCTAAAATTTCACACAGATTTAAAACGAGTTCGGGGTGATAATTAATTCGTCGTGCAGAATTTTTAATCTCTCCAGTGAGGGATGATTTTTTCCCAGCTTTTTTTCCCATTTCTCAACTACAAAATCAATATTTACTTCTGTAGATCCATCCAGTAAGTTATCAGAATGAGACACTATTTTTTCTTCAATAGCAATAGGGAAATAATTTTTTGGAGGAAGGCCCATTTTTTCTGCTTCTACTCTACTTATACCGGCACCGATATGTCTTTCCACAATACGGACAATGTTTGAGGGAAATTCCAGTTCCTCTAAAATCCGGGCTCCAATTACGGCATGATCTGTACCATTACTTTTGGAGCGTCCAATATCATGCAATAATGCCCCGGCATAAACCAGTTTTAGATTAACAGGAAAATTTTTGGAAATGATAAGTGCCTTATCAGCTACTTTCTGGCTGTGATCAATTACCCAGGGGGGGCATTTAAATTCTTTTAAAAGAGATATACAATCCTCTTTATTGATTTTTTCCAGGATCATTGCCTTTCAATAAAATAAGTTAACTATAAAAAAAATATTCCAGACGATTTTTTAATGCAAAATAAATATTTAAGAGTTACTTTCTGCAACCCCAAAATCAATTTCAAAGCCATGGCTTTCATAAAGACTTAATTCTTCTTTAATTTGCTTTATCACCGGAGTGTTGTCCATATATTCCATTTCACCATTACATTTAGGACAGATAAAACCATTTTCAGAAGCTTCCTCAAAACTACAGCGACAGTCATTACTTTTACATGCAAAGAACATGTTATTTTCTTCATATTCTAATATTTCTTTTAACTGAGTCACTATTTCCTGATGACGACGCTTAATCATGTCATTTACCCTTTCAGTTTCGAATTTCCAGGTATAGGTATACCATTGGGTTTCAGGGTCTTTACTTCTTTTATAACTCGCTAATCCTGCATCGTAAAGTTTATATAGGACTCTTCTAACAATATTTAATCGGAGCTCAGTTGTTTCGGCGATTTCTTCGTCAGTAACTTTACCTTTAATTAAGCATTCGACAATGGAAATACTTCCTTCATCTTCCTCGTCGATTACATCATTAATTAATTCCAGGACTATCGGATCATTAAACATTCAATTTCCTCCTTAGTAAAAGGCTAAGAATCATTTAAAGCTATATCCTCTTATATTATTTAGCAATAAATTGATGATTCTACAACCATGTGAGGTTAATACAACACAAAGTAATGGAAATGCAAATTAAAAAAACTTCTATTATAAAGAAATTATTTATTCCGTAATTATAATATCAAAAATGCATTCACTATACCTATTTTATGGGCATTCTTAGTTTATTAATCTTATGGTATTTAAATTTTTTTTCCAAGAGGGTTTGTAAAGTTTGTGGGTGTTGTTATTTTTTTATGTGCTTTTTTGTCCAATTTTTCATTTTGTAGTGTAGATAAGTGAGTATTCCTTTTTTGGTTTTGTATTTCTTTTTTATTTGTTCTGGTTCTGTTTGTCTGTAGTAATTTTCCACAGTATTAGATGTTCGTGGTATTTTATTGTTTTCCATGAACGTGGTGAGTCTTTTATAGTCTGGAATGATTTTTTGTTTAATAAAACGCTGTAATAAACGTGGAATTCTATTGAAATCGTTTAATAGTTTTTCTAGTCTTTTTTGACTGGTTTTTGAGTTGTATGTGCGGAATATGTTTTTGATATCGGTGAAATATAGGCATAAACTGATTTTTTCACGTTCTGTGACTTTTTTACTGCGTAATTTTTTGTATAATTTGTCACCAATCATTTTAAACAAGTGAAATACGCATAATTGGTGTTTAACACCAATATAATCCATTATATTTTTATAAAGTGGCATATGGTCGGTGGTGACTGATATTAATGGTTGATTAATAGTTGATTCTTCTATAAACTGTGTAATGGCTTGTGGTGTTCTTTTAGGGACTATTTGTTCGGCTATTGGAATGTTGCGTATTTGATCGTATAATGTTAATCTGTACATTCTATGGCCATTAATTCGTAAAAATTGCTCATCATAAGTGTAATATCCTGAATAAAAGCGTTCAGTGTTTTTGATCATGTTTTTATTGTTTATGGTAAGCCAATTTCTGATGGTTTGGTGTGATGGTGAATTTTCCAGGAAGTTCTGCAGATCTTTCTGAGTTTTTCGAAGCGAACGGTAACCTGTCTCCAAAAAACATTCTAATTTATCTTTAAATAAGTTAATATATCGTTTATAAGGTTTTATAATCGATTTAATGTTTGTGGTGAATTTTCGCCCACAAGTTTTACACAGATATCTTCTTAAATAAACATTTAAAGGTTCTTTATCGTCAATTAACAGTTTTCTTTGACGATATTCTTGTTTAATAACATTTTTTGAACCACAATATGGGCAAAGTAGGTTAATATATTCGAAATGATTATTTTCATGGAGATAAAGTTTCTGATTAATATTTTGAGTGTTTTTAACCGGTTTTAATCTATCATTGAGAATTGTTTCAAAATCATTTTTTCCTGTGAAAAAATCGGAAAGTTTAAGTTGTATGGAGTCAATATTACAATTGAGAGTAGTTAATATTTGATTTCGCATGATAATATATCTACTCTCACTTAATACTTATATTTAACCTCTTTAATTTTGAATTATGGGGTCAGAGGATCTAGAAAATAAGATTTTAAAATTTTTTTCCGCAAACCCTCAACACCCATAAACTTTACAGTCTCTTCCAAGAGCAATATTGCTCACCAGTAACAATATATTTTATTTTAAAAAAAATTCAACTGATTCTTTTTATTATTACTGCAGGGGTATGGTTCAGTGAATTTAGCATATCTACTGTAATTTCATTTGTATTTGCATTAAAAGATTCTTGCATTTTATAGACCGTTTCAAGATTATTTTTTTGCGATTTTTGATATTTTTCAGCTAATTCTGCCATTTTCAGGGCTTTTTCTATTTTCACTGGAAATGAAGATCCCAGAGGGGTCGGATTTTTATTTTTACTCATTCTTCCCAATAAATAACCTATAATTCCCAAATTTGATTTTATTCCTCTCATGGCAGTGGGTAAACATGTAAATCTAAAATTACCCAGCTGGTAAGTAGCGTCTGTATCAATAATCAGCACCACTACCTCCTTTTTCCACCGATTTTCAATTTTTTTAGCAATCTCCCGGGCCACTTGAGAGGATTTTTCAGGCAAAAGAGATACAAAATTTCCCGGCACATTACTCAGATCTATTCCGGCCTCTGAAGCAGGTTTCAAGGCGTGTAAAATGCCATAATATTTTAAAACAACTTCTTTATGGGCCCGGGCTTCTTTTGGAAGTTTTCTTAAGTTTTTAATAGTGCGGGGTTTTATTCTTAAAATAGGGCCTAGTAAATAACCCCAGATATATTTAGACCACACATCTGATAGAAAAATAGCAGTTAAGCCCGGTTCAAATAAGGATTCATCCACCAAACGCTCTTGTGAAACAGAAACAGGAGTTTCAGATATAACTAAAAAATCCCCATTTTCTAAATAGGGACCTGCATTATTAATGATAATATCTAAACTCGCACCGGGCTTAATATAGCTGGTATTTACTGGTATTAACTTATAAGGGGGCATAAAAACAGGAATTATAGTTTTAGACATTGCTCATCTTCCATTTAAACATCTAATTACTTTTAATAATTCTAAATAAAAAAAGCATTAATATAAAAATAATACTTAAGATTCATCTACCTTTTTCCTTTAATCGGCGGTGCCCAAACTTTAAGATCTATCCCTTCAATCAGTGCTTTTTTTCCTTCTAATTGCACTACTACTCCGGAGTGCACTTTCTGCATCATACAGTGCTTAGGAAGAAAACGGACCGTTTCTCCCACAGCAGGTAATTCGCCTTCTATTAGGCCTTCAAATCCGCCTACCATACATATGCCTGCTTCTTTAAATTGGAAATTTTCAGAACCCTTTTCTAATCGGTGACAGGGCCCTACCATATGGACAGTTATTAATCCATGACTCTCATCAATTATCTCTGCAAAGTGGGTTATGGGGCATCCCAATGGACGATAACGAATAATATCTCCTTTTTTAAGCTCTTCCCTGGTAAAAGGATATAAAATTTCCCGGCAGGATTTTTCATTAACCAGTGGCTTTAAAATAAAGTCTGCTTCATATCCATCCAGCAGGCCAATTACTGGCTTTTCTTCCACCAGTACATTTTCATTTTTCAGGACATCCTTCAATTGATTTAGATTTTCAAGAAAGAGTTCCTGGTATAAAAATCTACATTTTTCCAGAGTAGTATGTTTTTTTAGAAGTGCTCCTGCAAATTCATCACAACGAGCATAACCGCATATGCCGCAGTTGTAACCAGGAAGCAGATTTCCTATTTCTTCTTTAGGATTTACATATTCCGATTTATCTGTCATTAAAAAGAACCTCATAAAATTTATTAAATAAATTTTTTAGAATTTAAAGTAAAACATGTTTTATTCCCCTTCATAGCTTTCAAAACCATCGATTCTACGCAATATTCCCCGATGATGTTTCTTATTTACCCTGGTTTCACCTACACACAGGGTACAAACTGCTAAAGGAGCGGAATGACGAAGTTCTTCCTCTTCTGATACTTTTTTGGCTTTTAACATTTCATCAGCCAGTTCCATACAACCTTGGCCACTAAGACCATTAGCTTCGATTATCTTGGCCTTAGGATTTACTTCAAGTATCTTTTCCCTGAATATTTCTCTTTCGGCCTGGGAAATCATATCTCCTTTGGTAACCACGGCAATATCTGCGGTGGATAGAAAAGGGCCCACTTTAAGAGGAGTATTGGGGCCGCTGGTTGCATCTATAACACACACTCCTAATGAATTTATGGTATAAGGGGCACATCGATGACATAAACCTGCAGTTTCCACTATTAAATAATCTGAATCATGGGAACGGGCCCAGCTGAGCATATCTTCCAGATTGTATATGGCATAATGGTCCGGGCACATATCCATGGAAAGCCCTAATTTAACTGGAACTCCCACCCTGGCGAATTTTTTATCATCATCGGTGTATAAACAGTCTATTTTAACTACTGATGATTTTAGATTTTTAAGGTTTAAACTTTTAAGGGCATGTATTAAAACCGCAGTTTTCCCGGAACCTGGAGTTCCAGCCACAATTACCATTTTCATTTTTTCACTTCTCCACTAAAGGGGATAATATCGAATATAAAAATAATTCCGCCATTATTGATTTAATATAGTTCCCGTGCTTTTAAGTGCATATTTTTTACTATTTTCTGTTATTCCTTAATTCCAGATCATCTGTATTTAAATCCTCTACTAATTCTCCCCTGCGCACTTTTTCCCGCAAGTGGAGCATTAATTCATCGATTTTATTCAGCCTTTCAGAGATTAATTTTTCCTGAGTGCTGGTACTTACTATTTTTTCCATTCCCCCATTTTTCATTACAATTCGTTTATCCGTCATCAAAGCCAGCACCGGGTCGTGGGTGACAACCATAACAATTTTTCCATGTCCGGAAAGAACTTTTAATGCGTCGTGTTTTCTTATACCTGCATTTTCAATTTCATCAATAAGAACTATGGGAGAATCGCTTATAATGGCTACATCTGCCACCATAAGTGCTCTGGATTGACCTCCAGAGAGTATGGTAAGCTCGTGTTCTTTCTTAATCGGTTCTCCCGTAAGGGTATTGGCCAGTTCTATAACTTTATTCACGCAAGCGTTCTTAGCCCCTCTACATTTTGCATGAAGGGTTAAAAATTCCCCTACCTCCATATCTGCTAGAAAATTCATATTTTGTGATAGCTGAGCTACCATTTTTTTTCGGGGGTTGGTTCTATCTTCATAAGTGGGCTCTCCCCCATTAATCAGAATTTTTCTCTTAGAAAAAGTATCTTCCTGGGCTAATTGCTCAATATCTCCAATTAATGAGCTTTTACCACTTCCAGTAGGTCCCACCACTCCAAAAATTTCCCCTTTTTGAATAATTACTTCTTCTACTGGTTCTTTATTTCCCTGTTTATCATAACCGCCGATAACAGTTATTTTATCTATCATTAAAGGCCCACCTTTCCTATAGTATCTCCCCGAAGCCCTAATCTAAGGGTTTCAAGAGCAGTAATTTCTTCTGGAGTGATATTTCCCAAATTAACATCAGTTCCGATTTGTAGTATGAAATGAATCTGCTGATTCTTTTTCGGGGCTTCCCATATTAATTTATCAACCGGAATGTTTTTTATTAAATAATTAACCTCTTCAACTTTCACCTTTCCCTCTTTATCAAACATTCCAATATTTTGACCACTCTCACGGGCTTCAACCAGCACTTTATCTGCACCTGCATCTAAATCCATCTTTATTAAATTAACCCTATCTTTTAAGCTTAATTTAAGGTCCTCTGCAGGGTCCTTTTTACCAACTTCGGAAATTACTTTAAAACCTCTTTCTTTAGCTTCTGCTATTATTTTTGATTTATCTGCAGGATTAATTGTAGTTGAACCATCTGATATCTCTAAAGTTCTAAACCCCAGCTTTTCAGCCTCATCAAAATATTCGGGGAGCTTTTCTTTTCTGAAGGCTATTTCAAATAAAGTTCCACCGGGATAAGGGTCCACATCATATTTCTGATACATCCTAATTTTTTCTTTAATCAATTGCCGGTTATGAATGGCGATGGTTCCCCACCCAAACTTAAGGAGGTCAACGTACTCTCCACATATTTTCATAAGGTCTTCTGCAGTATGTAAACCCATCCCTTTATCTAAAACCATGGTAATTCCATTATCACGGGGTTTTTTTTGCCTTTTTGGCGCTAAAAAGTTAAAAGCATTCATATTACCACCTGGTAAAAAAATAAAATCTGACTATTATCCACCTGAAAATTCTGCTAAATAAATTTTTTGCGTTTTTCTTAAATAAGGAAATTAATTTAAATTTCTACTTACTTTTCCGCTTAATTAATAATATTTCAATTTAAATATTTAGATTTTTTTAATATTCTAAGTACTCCCACTGGAGATTATCTCATTAATATTTATTTATTCCATCTCTTCTAAAAATAATTTCTTATAATTTAATAATTACTTCTAAGCGCAATTATTTAATTTAGGATTAGATCCACTCTTAACTACTAAAGCTTAAAAATAATTATTTTAATAAAGTTGAATAAAATGTTGACTGGTGCTATATATGGAAAAAAAAATTTACTATTTTGAAAATCCAGGGGAACAGAATACCGACAAATTAATAGATCTGGTTAAATCCAGACATGAAGATTCAGAAATAAATAATATCGTGGTTGCATCTGTTTCAGGAAGGACTGCTCTTAAAGTTTCTGAAGCTATAACTGATTCTTCAATTGTAAGTATCACTCATCATGCTGGATTTCGCGAAAAAGGAAAACTGGAAACTGATCCGGATGTGGAGAAAAAATTAAAGGAATTAGGCATACCTACCTATACCAGTTCACATTCATTGAGTGGGGTAGGAAGGGGAATATCCAATAAGTTTGGAGGGGTTACTCCTGTGGAAATTATGGCTGAAACATTAAGAATGATTTCTCAGGGAGTTAAAGTTTGTGTGGAGATTAGTATCATGGCTGCGGATGCAGGGCTAATACCCATGGACCAGGAGATAATAGCCATAGGTGGAACGGCTTGGGGAGCCGATACTGCAGTTATACTCACCCCCGCACATATGAATAGCATCTTCGATTTGAGGATACATGAAATAATTGCCATGCCACGACCTTGAACCGATTCAATTTTTATCAATTAATTTTTGGTTCAAATGCACCCCATGAAAATTCTATAAAGTTGAGGTGACATCCAACATTTGACTATAACCTCAAGGGTCAGAAATGTTGTCGAGCCAAGCAAATTATTTGCAATTAACCGTTGCTTTTAAATATTAGTTAGTGCCATAACACATTCCATAGATTAATGTGGGGGTAGTAAGTGAAATTCATAAACGATGCCATAAAGGAATCTGAAAAGAGAATGGATAGACAACGTCCCAAGCAGACGAACTCGGAAATTGACGAAGACCTGAGAGGAATTATTGAACAAAGCAGAGCAAAAATATTTGTTATTGGAAGTGGAGGGGCTGGTAACAATACTATTTCCCGTCTTACTGAGATAGGAATTGAGGGTGCCGAAACACTTGCCATAAATACTGATGCCCAGGATCTGTTCTATAGTGAATCTAATCATAAGCTTCTAATTGGAAGGCAAACTTGTGGTGGTCTTGGTGCCGGCGGTGTTCCAGAAGTGGGAGAAGAATGTGCTGAGGAAAGTGAAGACGACATCCGGAATAAGTTAGATGGTGCGGATATGGTCTTTGTAACCTGTGGGCTAGGTGGAGGCACCGGTACTGGTTCTGCACCAGTAATATCCAAGATGGCTAAAAAAGCAGGAGCATTAACTATAGCAGTGGCCACAATGCCTTTTAGTGCCGAAGGACTAAAAAGAAGAGAGAATGCAGAAAAAGGTTTAGAAAAACTTCAAAGTGCTGCAGACACAGTAATTGTAATTCCCAATGATAAATTATTGGAAGTAGCCCCAAATTTGCCTCTGAACAAGGCATTTATGGTGGCAGACGAATTACTGGGAAGAGCAGTTAAAGGTATAACTGAACTAATAACTCGCCCGGGCCTGGTTAGTCTGGACTTTGCAGATATAAGAAGTATCATGAAAGGGTCAGGAATGGCCATGATTGGTATGGGTGAATCTGAATCTGGTGACAGAGCTTTAGAATCTGTTCATGAGGCTTTAAATAGCCCATTACTTGATCTGGATATTTCTAATGCTAAAGGGGCTTTAATTAATATTTCCGGAAGTTCTGATCTAACCTTGCAGGAAGCTGAAAAAATCGTGCAAATTGTTGCTGATGAACTGGATGCTGATGCCAATATCATTTGGGGAGCTCAAATTCAAGAGGACCTTCAAAATGTTATTCGGACCACTATTGTGGTGGCTGGAGTTAAATCTCCTCATATTTTCGGGACCCCAGCAGAACGAGAATTTGCAGAAGAAAGGCAACGTGAATCTGTTAAGGAATCTGCACTGGAAGAATTTATAGATGGAGTATTTTAATAGAAATTCAAATATAAGATTCAAATCTCAAATCTTAAGTCTTATCATATTGTGTTAGCAAGGGCCAACTTTTATCTTAAGGCCATAATTTCAGGGCCATTGCCCCGGGAATACAGGATCTTTTAGTAAAAAAATTCATGATATTAAGATTTGAGTATTCTTATATAATATACTGATGCTATAGTGATAATTTTCACTCGTTTATTAAAATTAATACTTTCTTACTACCCCATCATACCGTGGGAAAGGAAACCTTTATAAATCTTGAAAATAACTACTATACCATCTGTTAAAATTAAATAATTTCATTCCTTATTTTTATTATTGTTACCATTATTAAGGTAGGGATTTAATGAATTTAAAAGAATCTACTCTCCGTTTTATAAAACAATGTAGAAGAGTATTGCATGTTTCAAAAAAACCAGATAAGGTTGAGTATATCAACGTGGCAAAAATAACAGGCCTGGGAATAATAGTTATAGGTATTATCGGGTTCATAATCAGTATAATAGCCCAATTATTAGGCGCATAACTAAAAATTTCTAAGGATATGTGTTCAACTAATGGAATTATGCTAAATCAGATACTATAAAAAAATTGAAGTATATATAATAGATAAAAGTATATGAATCATATTTATTTAAATAAAAATTACAGTTTTTATTTAGAGTATTTTCAGATGATATTTATCCAGAAGTATTCAATCTGGTCTTGGTGGTATGGATAACTAAAAAATATTATTTATAGATGTTTTAAATTAGACCATATTTATCTTAAGTAATAGGCCAAATGAACCAAACCTATGGAATTATATATAAGGTTGTGTGGTTAATGGAAGATAGTATAAACTCCATATATGCTCTCAAGACCTCTGTTGGTCAGGAGAAAAATGTGGCTAGAATGTTAGCTCGGAAGGTAAAAGATAGTGGTATTGAAATCAATGCTATTTTAATCCCGGAATCTTTAAAAGGCTATGTATTGGTGGAATCATCCTCCAAAATAGACATGCAGAATCCTGCTATAAAGGTACCTCATCTTCGAGGTATGGTAGAAGGCAAAAGTTTAATAACCTTTGAAGAAGTTAGAAGATTCCTTAAACCCGAACCAATAATTGCTTCTATACAGAAAGGAAGTATTATAGAGCTAATTTCAGGCCCTTTCAAAGGAGAAAAAGCAAAAGTGGTTCGTATTGACGAATCGAGGGAAGAAGTAGTTTTAGAACTTATCGAAGCTGCTGTTCCTATACCTGTAACTGTTAAAGCTGATCAAATTAGAATAATACAAAAGGAGGCAGATTAATGGCTAAAGATACCGTTGAAATTCTTATAGAAGGCGGAAAAGCCACTCCAGGTCCACCTTTAGGTCCTGCGATTGGCCCGCTAGGAATTAATATGATGCAAGTAGTGGAGCAAATAAATAGTAAAACCTCAGATTTTGCAGGAATGAAAGTACCTGTTAAAATCATTGTGGATGGTGACACTAAAGAATTCGAAATAGAAATAGGTACTCCACCTACCACGGCACTGATAATGGATGAATTGAAAATTGAAAAAGGTTCCCAGGATCCTGGATTGGATAAGGTGGCTGATTTGTCCATAGATCAGGCAATGAAAATTGCCCGAATGAAATTTGATTCTCTTTTAGCAAACGACTATAAAAGCGGTGCTAAAGAAGTTATAGGTACTTGTGTGAGTATGGGATTAACTGTAGAAGGTAAAGATCCTCGTGAAGTACAAAAAGAGATCGATCAGGGCATTTTTGATGATGTGCTCCTATCATAATTATATTCATAAATAATATTTATGTGATTAATTACTTACTTGATCACTTAAAAACCTTAAAAAAATTGTCCCTTTATGGTGAACTTTTTATTTGAAAGTTCATGGAGGATTTATATGAAACAAGAGATATTGGAAGCGGTGAAGGAGGCTACGGAACAATCCCAGTCGAGAAACTTCACACAATCCATTGATGTGATTATCACTATCAAGGATTTAGACGTCAATAAACCAGAGAATAGATTTGACGAGGAAGTTTCTCTACCAAATGGCCGCGGAAAAGCTGTTAATGTGGCTTTTATCGCAGATGGTGAACTGGCTGTTCAGGCTAAAAATGCTGGCGCAGATCTAATAATCAATAAAGCAGATTTAGAGGATCTGGGTAAAAACAGAAAAGAAGCCAAAAAACTCGCTAACCGACACAACTTCTTTGTAGCTCAGGCAGATATGATGCCCCTGGTAGGTAGATTCTTAGGTCCGGTTTTAGGTCCCAGGAAAAAAATGCCCAAACCAGTTCCAGCATCTATCAAGCCAGATCCAATACTGGAAAGGCTACGAAGCACAGTTAAGGTTAGAATTAAAGATCAGCCTATTATTCAAACAATGGTAGGTACTCAGGATATGGATGCGGAGATGGTTGTAGAAAACATTGAAGCAGTTCTTAATATTCTTGACCGCAACTTAGAGAAAGGAAGAAACCAAATAAAGTCCATGTATATTAAGACCACCATGGGTCCAGTAGTGAGGGTGATTTAATGGCTCACGTTGCTGAATGGAAAAAAGAAGAGGTCAAAGACCTCAAAGAACTGATTAATGGTTATGAAGTGGTTGGAATAGCTAACTTGTCTGATATTCCTGCCCGGCAACTGCAGAAAATGCGACAAAATCTGCGGGATAAAGCCACCATCAGGATGTCCAAAAAAACTCTAATCAGTTTGGCCCTGGATGATTCTAATAATAAAAAGGATAATATAAATATCCTGTCCAATCACATGGATGGTCAACCTGCTTTAATATTCACCGACATGAATCCCTTTAAGCTATTTAAAATCCTGGAAGATAGTAAAACAGCCGCACCTGCCAAAGCCGGTGCTGTTCCTTCTGAAGATATAGTAGTTCCTAAGGGTGATACTGGATTCCCTCCAGGTCCGATTCTAGGTGAATTGCAGCAGATAGGCATACCTGCAAAAATTGACAAGGGTAAAATTGTAGTACAAAAGGATCAGGTAGTGGTTAAAGCTGGTGAAGAAGTATCAGCAAAAGTAGCCGGTATACTGACCCGACTGGACATACAACCCATGGAAGTAGGAATAGACCTTAAAGCAGCTTATGAGAATGAAACTGTTTATACGGCAGATCTTCTAACCATAGATGAAGAACAGACCCTTTCAGACATTCAAAGAGCATTTGCTCAGGCATTCAACCTTTCAGTTAATGCAGTTATTTTCACTAAAGAATCTATGCCTGCTATCATACAGAATGCAGCAACTAAATCACTGAATCTGGCATTCAACGCCTCAGTACTGACTTCTAAGACTACTGAAATGCTACTATCTAAAGCTTACTCTCAAATGTTAGCAGTAGCAGCTGAAGCATCTGGAAAAGATTCTGACGCCGTTGATGAAGAACTTCTTGAAAAATTAGCTTCCACTGCTACCTCAGCACCTGAAGCTGAAGAAAAGAAAGAAGAAAAGCCTGATGAAGAAGAAGAGGAAGAAGAACAAGAAGAGGATGCCGCAGCTGGCCTAGGGGCCCTTTTCGGATAGTCCTTTAAATTTACCATCTATTATTGCAAAAAACAAATGTTTTTAGCGAAATAAATTTGATTTGAGAAATTGAGGTGATCATATGGAATACATATACGCAGCAATGTTATTGCACACCACTGGTGAGGAAATTAATGAAGAGAACGTAAAAAAGGTATTAGATGCAGCTGGAGCCGAAGCAGATGATGCTAGGATCAAAGCTTTAATCGCCGCTCTGGAAGATGTGGATATTGAAGAAGCTATGGAAAAAACCGCCGTAGCCGCTACCGCAGCTCCTGCAGCAGCAGCTGCTCCTGCAGCTGAAGAAGCTGAAGAGGAAGAGGAAGAAGAAGACGAAGAAGAACAAGAAGAAGAAGCAGCAGCCGGTTTAGGCGCTCTCTTCGGATAAACTTCCTTTTCTTTTTTTACTTTCTTAAACTCATAAAGAAGAATTAAATTTAATTTGCAAATATCTTTTTTTTAATTAGTCTCAGGCTTAATTAGCCCTTAATTTTTATTTTTTAATTATTACTTATTTTAGCTTGAAATATTGATTTTAATTTTTACCATTACTAATTAAATTCTAAAAAAAAATGATTTATCAGGTTTTATAAGGGTCCCCTGGATTAAAGCTTTAAAAATAATAAAAAAGTTTTTTAAATCATAACATAAACCTATAATCATATTTTATAATTCTACATTTTAAAAATTAATAACCTTTTAACTGATTACTATGTCTCACCAGCTTGAAGAACTTGGATATAAAAAGAAAAAGTGTGTAACCTGTGGTAATGATTTCTGGTCTATAAATGATCGCCATACTTGTGGGGACGCCCCCTGCGATAAGTATGAATTTATAGGAAATCCTGCCACTAAAAAGAAATATGACCTCTATCAAATTCAGAAAACTTTCCAGGAATTTTTCCAGAAAAACGAACATACTCCTATAAAACGATATCCGGTTCTGGCTAAAAGGTGGAGGGATGATGTTTTCCTGGTAGGGGCATCTATTTATAATTTCCAGCCCTGGGTATCTTCCGGGATGGTAGAACCACCGGCCAATCCATTGGTAGTTGCCCAGCCATCTATTCGGTTGAACGACGTGGATAATGTGGGAAGAACTGGCCGTCACATGACCTGTTTTACCATGGGAGGTCACCATGCATTTAATACCCCCGATAATCAGGTTTACTGGGAAGACGAGACAGTTAAATACTGTCATGATTTCATAAAACATGTGGGCATCAATCCGGATGAGATAACTTTCATAGAATCCTGGTGGGAAGGAGGAGGAAATGCAGGACCCTGTTATGAGATCTGTGTAAGGGGGGTGGAACTGGCCACCCTGGTTTTTATCCAGTACCGAACCTTACCTGGTGGAAAAAAGGAAGAAATACCTTTAAAAATTGTTGATACTGGCTACGGATTGGAGAGATTTGCCTGGATTTCACAGGGAACCCCTACTGCATATGATGCTTCTTTTGGCCCTATTATTGATCAGCTAAAGGATCTGGCCAGTGTGGATGTAGATAAGCAGATACTGGCTGAAAATGCACAGGTAGCGGGCATGATGGATATTGAAACTTTTGCTGATCTTAGAAGTTTGAGAAAGCAGGTGGCAAATCGGCTGGGATTATCAGTTGAAGAACTGGAAAAATCTGCTGAACCCATGGAGGCAGTATATGTGGTGGCAGACCATACCCGGTGTCTGGCTTTCATGCTGGCTGATGGAGTGATTCCTTCCAATGTTAAAGAGGGATATCTGGCCCGACTGGTATTGCGTAGAACCATACGTTTTATGCAGGAATTAAATATGCGAGAATCTCTTTCTGATATTATGAATATTCAGGCTGACTTTTTATCTTCACACTACCCTGAAATAAGGAAACATCAGGATCATATTCATAATATAATTAGCCTGGAAGAAAAAAGATATACTAAAACGGCTTCTAAAGGAAAAAATCTGGTAAAAAAGAGCATAAAACATCTTAAAAAAGAAAATAAAGATGAAATACCTCTAGAAATGCTTATAAAACTTTATGATTCCCAGGGAATACCTCCGGAAACTATAAAAGAAATTGCAGAATCTATGGACTTTTCAGTATCAGTTCCAGATAATTTCTATACTCTGGTGGCCAATGAACATGAAGAAGAAGTTCCAGAAGAAACTGTTCGGGTGGAACTGAATTATCCTCCCACCCGGCTCTTATTCTATGACGAGTTTGATAAAACCAGTTTCCAGGCTAAATTTTTGGGCCTCTATGAAAACAACATTATCCTGGATCAAACCATCTTTTATCCAGAAGGTGGAGGACAACCTTCAGATACAGGATTTATAGAAATAGAAGGGGAAAAAATCAGGGTTAAACACGCTCAAAAGTTGGATGAAGTGGTATTACACCAGATAAGTCCAGAAGATATTCCCTCCCTGGATAAACTGACAGGTAAAGAAATTAAAGGAGGTATAAACTGGGAACGGCGTATGGCACTGGCTCGAAATCATACTGCCACCCACCTTATAGTGGCTGCTGCTCGAAAGGTATTAGGAGATCACATATGGCAGGCAGGAGCACAAAAAGGAGTAAAAAGATCCAGAATAGACCTGTCCCATTACAAGAGAATCACTACTGATGAGGTAAATCAAATTGAAAAACTGGCTAACCAATATGTGATGTTGAACTCTCAGGTAAATATAAGCTGGATGAATCGTACTGCTGCTGAGAAAAAGTATGGTTTCATACTGTATCAGGGAGGAGTGGTGCCTGGTTCTTCTATTCGGGTTATCGATATTCCTGGAGTGGATGTGCAGGCCTGTGCAGGAACCCATATGAATCAAACTGGGGATATTGGAATTATAAAAATTAATAAAACCGAAAGAGTTCAGGATGGAGTGGAAAGGGTGGATTTTTCTGCCGGTGAAGCTGCCGTGGAATCCATGCAGCAGAATGATTATTACCTGCGCTCCAGTGCAGAAGTATTCAAGGTAAATCTGGATCAACTTCCCAAAACATGTGATAGATTCTTCACAGAATGGAAAGCATTTAAAAATGAAATAAACCGCCTGAAACAGGAAATGGCTGCTTTAAAAATGGAAAACATACTGGGAAAAGCTGAAAAACTGGGAATGTTCCAGGTATTAAAATACCAGCTAGAAGCAGACCTTCCCGAGATGCAGAAAATGGCTCTGGATTTAACCCGGGAAGAAGGGAATTTTGATGTGGTTTTTTTGGGCAATATGGATGGTAAAATAGTAGGATCTGCCTCTAAAAAAGCCCAGGAATCTGGTGTGAAAATAAATGAGATTATAAAAGAAGCTGCAACCCTTTTGGGTGGGGGAGGTGGAGGAAGACCAAACCTGGCCCAGGGTGCAGGACCTAAAACGGATAAAATGAATGAAGCTCTGGATAGTGCCTTTGAGAGTCTGGAAAACAAAATTTAATCTTTAAATTAAAAATTTTTTCTAATTTCGAGAATATTCACTAAAACAGGGAATACAACTAAACTGTCCATTTTCAACTCTGGCCCGGTGCTCGGCAACAAATTCTCCACATTTAGAACACTTTACTGAAGCGAATATCCGGGCCGCTTCAGGAATTTCCAGATCAATATTTTCTATTTTAAAGAGTTCAGCAGCATCCATATCCAGAATTTTTTGAGATAATTCATCCTTTCGTTTTTCAAAATTAACCTTATCCTGTGCACTTGATTTTTGTGAAAAAGCTTTTTTTCGCAGATTTGAAAATTCAGGGTCAATCTCGTCAACACTCTTACTTAAGGATAAACGCAAAACATCGCCACTGGTTCGGTTTATAAAGGTATAAACATTTTTTCCATAATCTTTGAAAATTAAATTGCCTTTACCAAAAGTACACCCGGTTAACACCTGAATAGCATCCACACTGCAGCTATCATTTTCTACTATGGCCAGAAATTCCTCATCAACTGCCCGGGAAGAACTGAGTTCATTTATAGCTATTTCACCAGCACGATATCCTATGGCAGTTCCGGGACATACATGACCATGGAAACGAGTAACTTCCGAAAAGGGGAGTATTTTTTTACTTTCTTTCATTTTATCACTCTCTTAACATTATTTTTTTATCAAATGAACCTGTTACTTTCTCTATTAATAAATTTAACTAAAGTGAGATAATTACTAGCAGGATGGTTTCAAATTTTCTTTGAATATGGAAGGTTCTAATTACTAAATCAAATAATTTAATCTACAAATCCCGGTAAAACTTTATTAAAAATAGCAGCCATATGAATATTTAACCATGAAACTTTTCCAAGAGGGATATATTGAATCGCAGTATAGAAGAAATAAATCAGAAAATTTCCCAAGGTGAAGCCCGTGTTTTCACAGCAGAAGAAGTTACCAGAATGGTTGTTGATGGCGAAAAACCATCTGCCAGTGAAATTGATGTAGTTACCACCGGTACATGTGGTATAATGTCTGGTACTGCTGCTCTACTTCATTTAAAGGTCGATGAACCAGGATCATTTAAAAAAGCAAAAAAAATCTATTTAAATGGTGTTCCTGGATTTCCAGGTCCATGTCCCAATGAATGGCTGGGCTCTGTTGACTTAATTATTTATGGAACTGCCCACAGCATCCATGATTCTGATTATGGTGGTGGTTTTTTATTCAAGGATATGGTGGCCGGTAAGGAAATTGAAATAAAAGTGGAATCAACTCATGGTGAGATAATTGAATCATCCACCACCTTAGAAGAGATGGGAACCGCCCGGATGATTGGAACGCGTATGGCATTTAAAAACTACACTGCATTTGTAAACCCTGATTCTAAACCAGTGTCTTCCATATTTAACGCCATAGATATGGAAGGTCCTTTCCAGGGACTATCCTTTTCTGGTTGTGGAGAACTAAATCCTTTACAAAATGATCCGGTGATGAAAACCATCTGCATGGGATCTCGAATACTTTTAAATGGTTCTGAAGGTTTTATAATGGATCATGGAACCAGAAGTACTTCAAAAAAACCTAATTTGATGCTAACTGCAGATATGCATGATATGAATTCTCACTATCTGGGAGGTTTTAAAACTGCTGCAGGTCCAGAAGTATTTGATTCAGTTGCTATAGCCATTCCCATAACCAGCCAGGAAGTTCTGGAGCAGACATTCATTAAAAATTCAGACATTAAGTTACCGGTTGCAGATATAAAAGGAAGACACCTACCTCTGACCGAAACTGACTATGGAAAATTATGGAATGGAACTGAATCAAGGCCAACATATTACCCTGAAAAATGTATTAATTGCGCCACCTGCCTGGTAAAAGAAAGGTGTCCCACCCTGGCCTTTAACCAGGGCCTTAATAGAAAAAAATGTTTTGGCTGCGGTATGTGTGCCTATTCCTGTGATCAGGGGACTTTTGAAATGAAAACTGGCAGTGTGGAACTTGAAATAGAAAAACAGATCTTTGATGTTCCTATTGCCTGCCGACAGTCTGATTTAAAAAGAGCCAGGGAAATAACCCGGGATCTTACCCGGAGAATAGAAAAAGGACTTTTTTCTATTTACAAATGTTAATTTAATAAAGGGGATATGATGGTAAAATACGACTTAATAATTGCCAGATATGGTGAAGTGGGATTAAAAAGCCCCAAAGTTCGCAGTAGATTTGAAAAGAAACTATTATCTAATATTCGGAGTGCTTTTGATTGTGAAGTTAAGGTTAGCCAGGGTAGAATTTTTATTAATCCTTCTAACTTTAAAGAGGCCTTGCAGGGTCTGGGGAAGATTTTTGGGATAGTATCTTTTTCTCCGGCCATTGGCCTTAAAACAGACCGGGATGAGATTACCTCTAAACTGGAGGGTTATGTGGATGAACTGGAAGCGGAAGGAGCCATATCTTCTAAAACCAGTTTTGCCATTCGCTGTCGCAGGGTGGGTGAACATGAATTTACCAGCCAGGAATTAGCAGGATATGCTGGTTCACTGGTTATTAAAAAAACAAATTCTCCGGTGGATTTAACCAATCCTGAGCTGGAGATTTTCCTGGAAGTAAGGGATAATGAAACTTTCATCTATCACCAAAAAATATCCGGACCGGGAGGATTGCCGGTTGGAACTCAGGGGAAATTAGTGGCTTTACTCTCAGGAGGAATTGATTCTCCTGTAGCTACTTATCTAATGATGAAAAGAGGTTGCCAGATAATTGCACTTAATTTTAATAATGATCCCTTCACCAGCCAGGTGTCCCTGGAAAAAGTTCAAAAAATAGTAGAAAAATTAAGAGAATATTCTCCAGGAGTAAAGCTTGATTTAAAGGTTGTAGAATATGGGGAATATTTACAAAACTGTAAAGCTAAGGCACCAGAAAGAATGACCTGTGTTCTTTGTAAAACTGGAATGTATCGTATTGCCGAGATGGTGGCCAGTAGAGAAGGGGCCATGGGTATTGTGGATGGAAGTAGTATGGGCCAGGTGGCATCTCAAACACTTCCTAATTTGATGGTTACCCGACATGCAGTTAAAATACCAATTTTAAGTCCCTTGATTGGTATGGACAAGGTCGAAATTGAAAATATGGCCAAGGAAATAGGTACCTATGATATTTCTATTATACCTGATGGGGGGTGCACTGCAGTTCCACGATATCCAGAGACCAACGCGGATCTAGAAAGGGTTCTGGATGCCCAGGAATCCATGGACATGGATGGAGAATTAAAAAATGCATTAAAATCTCTGAAAAAAAAATTATAAATTTTTCCACAAGCCGGATATTATTAAAGGGACTAACCCTCTCATTTTTTTTAGTTATTATGATTTTTATAGAGGGATAAGTTTTTAAATCATAATAAAATAAATACTAAGTATATAACTCAAATTAAACTATTTTCAGGTAGATATGTTTTGAACTTTGATTTCCATTCTTTAACCATATGGTTTGAATTTTATAAAAATATATAAAAAAAGATTTTTTGGAAAAACCTGATACTTATGGAGGTGTTTTTACATGAAAACAACTATTAGTGTAATAAAAGCAGACGTAGGAAGTGTAGCCGGACATGGACTGGCCCATCCAGCATTACTTGCAAAATGTGAGGAATTTCTTGCAAAAGCAAAAGAAGAAGAACTTCTTACAGATTATTATGTAACCAACTGTGGAGATGACACTGAATTAATAATGACCCACAAAAATGGTGAAGAAAGTGAGGAAATTCACAAATTAGCATGGGATGCATTCTCTGCAGCAACTGAAGTTGCCAAGGAACTTAAACTTTATGGAGCAGGTCAGGACTTACTTTCTGATACATTTTCTGGAAACATAAAAGGAATGGGTCCTGGTGTGGCAGAAATGGAATTTAAAGAAAGGCCCAGTGACCCGGTAGTTATATTCTGTATGGATAAAACAGAACCAGGAGCATTTAATTTACCTTTATTTAGAATGTTTGCAGATCCATTTAATACTGCAGGGCTAGTTATTGATCCTTCTCTACATAATGGGTTTGAATTTGAAATATTCGATGTAATGGAACATAAAAAAGTGACCATGAGCTGTCCTGATGAAATGTATGATTTGCTGGCACTTTTAGGTACCACCAACCGCTATGTGATTAAACGTATACGCAGAAGAGACGATAATGAAATTGCTGCCGCAGTCAGCACCGAAAGATTAAATCTTATGGCAGGGCAATATATTGGTAAAGACGACCCTGTAGCGATTGTAAGATCACAGTCCGGTTTCCCAGCAGCAGGAGAAGTTGTTGAACCATTTTCATTCCCTCACCTGGTGGGTGGATGGATGAGAGGTTCTCACAATGGTCCACTAATGCCTGTTGGACAAAAAAATGCTTATCCAGTTAGATTTGACGGACCTCCAAGGGTAATGGCCCTGGGATTCCAGATTGCTGAAGGTAAACTGGTGGGACCTGCCGACATGTTTGATGACCCGGCTTATGATAGATCCAGAAACCTTGCATCTGAAATTGCAGAATATATGAGAAGACACGGTCCCTTTGAACCACATCGCTTACCCAGTGATGAAATGGAATACACTTCTTTACCTGGTGTAATGGAAAAATTAGAAGGTAGATTTGAAGATATTGATTAATTTAATCAATTATCTTTATATTTTAAATTTGAGTTTTTTTTAGAGATTTAATTATTTTATTTTCTAAAATTACTTTTATTCCAGTTTTTACAAACCAGTTCAGGAATATCAATAACCTTTTCCACCTGATCAATTATGGCTCCATCACTGGTACCTATTATGGCCTGATATTTTTTCCACTCTCTTTTTAAATCATAATCCACTTTTTTGGAGAGAATTGCCACACCATTAATATTTTCTTTTAAAAGAGATTGGTTGATTTTATTAGCCAATTCACCACTAAAACTAACCTGTTTATCAAAAATAAACTTCAATTTTTTAGGATTATATCTTTTTAAATTATAAAGAATTAAATCCAGCGAATAATCAGTTACTAAACTTAATTTATATTTTCCAAATACAGAAGCATTGTCTCTTAAAAATCCATCATCACTTAAAATAAGCCTATTTTTTGAATTCTTAGATTTATTAAAATACTTTACAATACTCTCAACAGTTATAAGTACATTATAACCATCAATAACCACGTATTTCCCTTTTAAATCATATTCTTTGATTTTTTTTCCTTTTCTTTCCTTTGACTTAACCTGGGAAAAGATCTGACGAGATAAATAATTTCTCTCATCTTTATTTAAAAGATAATGATTACCTACAAAATTCAGGGCAATTTTTTTTCTATATCCCCTATTAAGTAAAAATCTTAAATCCGTTCGGGCGGCATTCATTTTATTCATGGTAAAACTTACATGGGTTATCAATGATTGGTAGAGTTTAAAAAATTATATGTTTCTAATAATTATGAGGAGTATTTATATGCTTCATTTTTTTCTTCATGTATTATATTTTTTTAAATTAAATCATAAATAATTCTTAATGAATCTATAAGTCCGTGAGCATATGTAATGCATCCAAAAGAAGTTATAAAATCTTTTTTTTCCAGATAATATAGGGTATCCTCCTGATAATTTTCTGCCCTTTCTATAATTTCTTTTTCTTTTGCAGTAAAATCCAGGGATTGAATCTCTTTTAAATTTTTTTTAAGAAGATCCACATCTTTTTTTATCCTTTCTTCATATTCCATCTAAATTCCTCTAGGAATGATAAGCTATTTTAAGTCTTTATTCATTTGTTTCCAGGTGTGATATATTCGCTGCCCTACAGTCATATATCCCAGTACTATTACCAGTAGCATAGCAATTAACATAACTTCCGGCCCAAATAAAACTCCTAAAAAAGCTCCAGACATTATAATAACTAATCTTTCAGCTCTCTCAGCAATTCCAACTCCACATGGAATTCCTTCAACTTCTGCCCGTGCTCTAACATAACTGACAGTTAAAGAGGCATGCAGGGCTAAAATTCCAAAAATCCAGTTTACAAATCCTCCATAAACTATTCCAATTATTATCAAAGCATCTGATAACCGATCGACTGTTGAATCAAGGAAACCTCCAAAGGGGGTGATTGAAGAATTATTACGTGCTACTGCTCCATCCACAATATCTAAAAATCCACTAAGGGCAATTAAAATTCCCCCTAATAATAAATTACCTATTGCAAAACTATAAGCTGATAAAAAAGCCACTATAAGCCCAAAAATGGTTATTAGGTTGGGGTTTATCTTGATTTTCCTGGCCAAAGGGTCTAGAAACCCTTTAATAGTTGGTCTAAATCGGTTAAGCATACTGCTAATTTATAAATCTAATTAATATATATTTGTATAGGGAATTTTTATGGAAATTATTAATATTCAAGCTCAAAATCCAGATAAAGAAAAAACAGCACGGGCCATTGAAGTTTTAAAGCAGGGTGGAATTGTTTTGTATCCTACTGATACTATTTATGGCCTTGGCGTTGATATAAACAATGAAAATGCCATAAAAAAATTGTATTCACTAAAAAAACGGCCATTTAATAAGCCGGTTTCGATATGTATTTCTGATGTAGCTGAAATGTCTAAATTTGCACATATCAATCCCGGCATTCAAAAAACTGTATCTAAACTTTTACCTGGCCCTTTTACCATAATTTTGAAAAAAAAATCATCAATTTCTTCACTACTTACAGCAGGAAGTGAAAAAATTGGAATAAGAATTCCAGATATTAATTTATGTCATGATTTATGTCTGGAATTTCCCATAACATCTACCAGTGCAAATATTTCCGGCTTAAATCCAGAAAAATCTATTGAGGGAATAAGATATCAATTAGGTGATAAAATAGATCTCATATTGAATGCAGGACCTTTGAAGAATAATCAACCCTCCACTGTAATCGATTTTACTTTAAACCCTCCTCAAATTTTAAGGCAGGGAGCAGGGAAATATCCGATTTAATGAACTTAAAAGACATGACTATCAGTTAGGGAATAATAAACTATAATAATAATTTTAATACTAAGTATTAACAATATATCTTGCTTTATAAAAATTAAAAATCATAAGAAATCCTAATTAAAATAAATCTTCTGAGGAAATCATGAAACTTTTATCTAATATCAAAAAATCATCTAAAATTCAGACCGGATGTTCCATTGATAGTATATTAGGGGGAGGGGTTGAAAAAGGGAATTTAACTCAATTTTACGGTCCTCCTGGCTCGGGAAAGACGAACATAGCTCTTAAATTAGCGGTTCAGAGTGCTAAAAATGGGGGTAAAGTGATTTATGTGGATACTGAGGGAGGTATTTCCATAGAAAGAATAAAACAAATTTCGGGAGATGATTTTGAAAATATAGCACCTAAAATTGTGGTTTTTGAGCCCACATCCTTTGCAGAACAGGATGAAACTCTTAGAAAAATAGATTCCATAATGGAAAACCAGGGCGAAGAATTTGATTTAATAATTCTGGATTCAGCTGTTGCGTTATATAGATTAAAAGATGGAGAATCCTCTAAACTGAACCGTGATCTGGGCAAGCAAATGGCATCACTTTCTAGAATTGCCCGAAAACATGATCTGGCGGTTGTTTTAACCAATCAGATTTATTCTCTTTTTGATGGAGAAGGTAACGGAGTCCCTGAACCGGTGGGGGGAACTATTCTGAAGTACTGGAGCAAAATAATTGTTGAACTTACTAAAGGAGATATTATCGGAGAAAGATGCGCAACTCTTAAAAGGCATAAAAGCAGGGTTGAAGGTATAAAAACTCGATTCAGAATTGTGGATAAAGGTTTGGGTAGTTAAATTATACTAAATAGTTTTTTTAGTAATCATAGTCTCTATAATTAATAATTTTTTTCTTTGTACCAGAATAAGGGCAGGATACAGATGAGGGTCCTAAATTTTATTAAGGGGTGGGATAAATATTCAATATAATTATAAAGATTCAAAATCAGTAATCATTTTTTATGAGGCAATCTTACTCGTAAAAAAAAATATTAATGATAACTTATTTGAATAATTTACCGGTATTATTAAAGTTTGAAGCCCCTTAACTGTTTTGAGCCAAACTTTATATTTTAAAATTTATCAGAGTATGTTAATTTGATTGCACTTAGAACCTGAATATGTGATAAAATGATTTCACCTAAAAAATATGCCAAGGCTGCTAAAATACCGCCTAAAGGATTTAAAACATCTAATGATTTTTTTAATTACGTTTTCAAAGATAAAGAAATGATATGGATGGGTCAAAATACCAATCATCTCCATCAGGATAATAAAATTAATGATGCTATGATTGATTGTGTTGAGAGCCGTGAATATTGCAAATACCCTCCACCTGAAGGGTTTCCAGAGCTAAAAGATTTAGTATTAAATGACCTGGGTTTGCAAGATGATTTTGAAATCCTGATTACTGCAGGGGGAACAGAGTCTCTTTATCTGTGCATTAATAACATCCTGGAACCAGAAAATAACATGATTACCTGTGACCCGGGTTATCTGATTATTGATAATTTTGCCAGCAGGTTTGCAGATCAGGTCATATCTGTACCTATTTACCATAAGGAATGCAACTATAAATTAACCCCACAACTCGTTAAAGAGAACATGGATGAGAATACTAAACTCATTTCTCTTATAGACCCCTTGAATCCATTAGGGTCCTCTTATACTAAGGATGAGATAAAAGAATTTGCTAAAATAGCACAGGAAAATGACATATATCTCTTACACGACATAACCTATCGGGACTTTTCCCGGGAACATCACCTTGTGGCCAAATACGCTCCAGAACACACTATAACTATTTATAGCTTTTCAAAAATATTTGGAATGGCCGGCCTTAGAATAGGAGGAATTATTGCCACTCCCGATGTACTAAACTCTGTACGGAGTATACTGATAAATGACCTGGGGACCAATGTAATTTCTCAAGCAGGGGCAATAGCTGCTCTTAAATCCAAGCAGGAATGGATTGATGATATAAAAAATCAGACTCGAAAAAACCAGGATATTATAAAAAAAGCTGTTGATCAAGTTGAAGGCGCATTTTTACCAGTTTATCCTTCTGATGGTAATATGATAGCCATAGATTTGAAAGAAACAGGAATAGACCCTCAAGTAATGGCTGACTACTTAATTGATAAAAAAATTTTTATTCGCCAGGGTGCCTACACCAGTAAGTTATTTGGGGACCGCTATATCCGCATAAGTTTTTCAGTTCCAGAATACCAGGTAAAAATATTTGCTGAAAAGTTTATAGAAGCCTGTGACAGATTAAGGCCCCTTTAATTATTAAAGGGCCGAATTTTTTATTTTAAACTTCTTTAGTCACTTTTTTTAAATTTTTAATAGACTGCTTTTTTTTAAAAAATTAATAGATTTATAATTAAATAGAACGGAATTTAAGAGATATCAGATTAAAAGATTATTCATCTTTTAAATAGTAATATTCTCCTATTTCTTTTTGATTACGGTCCAGATAACTATCTAACTTGTTAACACGTGGTCTTCTGGTTTCTTTGTCTCTACGGAAGGTTATACCCACATCTTTAAGGAAACTATTCATGGAAGATCTAAGTTCAGTTGGTTTAGTGGCATGTCCCTCCTGGCCGGGAGTCCCGTAAAATACCATCGCCCTATCTGAAATATAGTCAATAAATACTATGTCGTGATCAACAATAATTGAGGCTGCATGTCGGTTTTCAATAATCTTTCTGATGGCTCTTGCAGTTACCAGACGTTGCTCAACATCTAAAAAGGCAGTGGGCTCATCAAAAAGATACACTTCCGCTGGTTTAGAAAGAGTAGTGGCCACTGATAGCCGCTGTAATTCGCCTCCACTCAAATCTTTTACTTTTTTTTCTAAAATTTCTTCAATGGCAAATGGGCGCATTATTTCACTTTTAAAAATATTGGTTCCATAGGTGGGGGCATGGGTGTATAAAAATTCTTCCACACTTCCTTCAAATTCTGAATCCAGATACTGTGGTTTGTAGGATATGGTGACTTTCTTTTTTATCTTTCCAGCATCAGGTTTTATCACTTCTGCCAGCATTTTAGCAAAGGTAGTTTTCCCAATACCATTAGGCCCAAATGCAGTAACTATCTCGTTATAATAAATTTCACCTTCTTCGGCATCAAGTTTAAATCCATCATATGATTTTTTCAAAGAGGAGTAATCTGCTATAACCTGTCCTTCTCCTTCCGGGGTAGGGGGTCGGACTTCAAATTCAATGGCCCGCTTTCTAAATCTAACATTTTCTTCTCTAAGGAATCCGTTTATATATGCATTGATTCCCACCCGGACTCCTCTCAAGTGAGAAACAACACCATATCCTCCTGATTGACCATATAAAACATGAACATAATCTGAAATAGCATCAAGAGCTGCTAAATCGTGTTCTATGACCATAACTGACTTTCCTTCATTTGTCAATTCTCTTATAACTTTAACTGCATTCAGGCGCTGTCTCACATCCAGCCAGGAGGTTGGTTCGTCAAAATAATAGAAATCAGCATCTTTTAAAACAGCGGCGGCTATGGCTATTCTTTGCAGTTCTCCACCACTTAACTTGGATAATTCACGATCCATTATAGGCTTTATATCCAGAGTTTTAACTACACTTTCCAGGGCTCCCCTTTCATCTACCTGTTCTAGTAAATTTCTTACCTCACCTTTAACATATCGAGGTAACAGGTCTACCATCTGGGGTTTATGCACCACTTTTATCTGGCCTTTTGATAATTTATTAAAATAGTTCTGTAGTTGTGATCCTTTAAAATAATTGATAATATTCTCCCAGGAGGATTCTTCTTCATAATTACCTAGATTGGGTATCATCTCTCCGGATAATATGCGGATAATTGTTGATTTTCCAATACCATTCGGCCCTAAAATACCCACCACTGATCCGGGATTGATAGTGGGCAAACCAAATAATTGAAACATATTTTGCCCATAGCGATGAATGGGATCTTCTAAAGCTTCTGGAAGATTAATAATATCCACCGCATTAAAGGGACATCTTTTAGTACAGATACCACAACCGGAACACAGTTCTTCAGATATAATTGGCTTTTTTGTTTTTTCATCAATTACAATGGTATCCTCTTCCATCCGTACTCCGGGACAGTATTCAATGCATACATAGTTACATTTTTTGGGTTGACATCTATCATGGTCTAATATGGAAATTCTACTCAACTTTATCACCGGTAAAATCAAATAAAGTAATCAGGAAAACAATATTTTGAATCCTTTAATTATTTTAATATATAATTAATTTACTAAAATTCCATTACAATGAAAATCTTTCTAAATTCATTTTAAAGATATAATTTTATTCTTATTAGTACTAGGAGATTACATCACTAATTAGTTTATCTAATCAGAAGGTTAATTAATATGATTATGTCTTTAAATCATAATATGTGTATAGGGTATGCTTTAGGTTAGTTAATTTCAAAATTAAAAAAGTGATAATATTTACAGACTAAATCTTAATTTTTAATCCTATTAAAACAAGCAAAATTAATATTAGAAGACTAATAACTTAAAAATAGAAAAAAGAAATGGGTAGAATTAGCTTAAACTTTTTTAACAGCTAATTCGATATCTGATGCTTTAACAGTCTTTCTACCAGCGTGCTTTGCTAGTTTAACAGCTTCTAAAGCTAAGTTTTCGCCCATTTCTTCTAAAGCTTTTGCCAAAGCTTCTCTTGCATCATCACTTATTCTCATGGCACCGGCGTTTTTTATGATTCTCCCGACTGGTGCTATAGGTAATTCAGCCATAATATCACCTCAATTTAATCTGATACTCCATACTATTTAAATTTATCGTTTTTTTGGGCATCATCGTGACCTATATCTGGTTTCTGACACCATGAAATGTGTGTATTTGATGGGTGTCACCCGCGACATCCAGTTGTTAGTTAGAATTAATTTAAATTTATATTCTACATTTTATACTCCCGATAGATATCTGTATAAAAAATTAATATGCCATAATCTTCAAATAAGGATATAGAAAAATTTCTATTTTTTAAAAGGTGTAATAATGAAACAAGTCATAATCATGAGAAGCGATCTGAATATGAGTCGTGGTAAAATAGCTGCCCAGGCATGCCATGCCTCATTGGGGTCATTTAAAAAAAGTGAATCTTCAAAATTAAAAAAATGGGAAAAAGAAGGCGAAAAAAAGGTAGTACTCAAAGTTGGTAGTCTAGAAGACCTTTATGAGATCTATGAAATAGCCAAAAAGAGCGATGCAGCTATTTATTTGGTTAAGGATGCAGGGCATACGGAAATACCAAGCTCAACTGTTACCTGTTTGGGAATTGGCCCGGATGATGATGAAAAAATAGATAAAATAACAGGGGACTTGAAGCTACTTAAATGACGATAAAATATAATTCAATGTGGGGCCATGTCTACAATTAATTATAATATCTATTTTTATTTTAAGCAAAGATTTTTTTGATGGAGGTATTTAATGGAATGGGTGGTAAAAGTCGGTGGAAGTCTTTTTCCTGAAAATGCAATTAAACTACTTCATGCCCTGGAAGGAAAGGAGGTAATGATAATTTGTGGCGGGGGCAATTTCGCCAACATGATCAGAGATTATAACCAGGAATTAAAATTTTCAGATGATGCTTCCCACGAAGCGGCAATTTTATGCATGGATATCATGGGAAAGCTTTTAGCAGATAAGGTACCTGGCGCCCAATCATCAGATAATCTTAATCAGGTTAATAGGATACTGAAAAATAATAAAATCCCGGTATTTCTCCCTTCCAGACTAATTCATTATTTGGATCCATTGGAACATTCCTGGAATGTTACCTCTGATTCAATTTCAGTTTATATTTCTCACATTTTACAAGCAAAACTTTTAATAGCAACAGATGTAGATGGTATATATACCCGAAAACCATCTTTCAAAGATGCTGAATTTATTAATGAAATAAGTGCTAAAAAACTACTATCTTTTGGTGAAACATCAGTTGATACTGCTTTGAGTGAGCTTTTAATCAATTTCGGGTCTAATTGTTACGTGGTAAATGGAAAATACCCTGAAAGGGCTCTCTCTATTATTGAAGGCAGATTTAGCAAAAAAAATATACAATATACCCTTGTTAGAGGTGATTAAATGGAAAAAATAGAGTGTACATCATGCAAACAAGAAATACCTCTGGTAGAACCTTATGTTAAATTTGAATGTCCGACCTGTGAAGAAATGATCTATCGCTGTGAAAAATGCCGCACATTTGCCCATATATATCATTGTAAATGCGGATTCACCGGACCTTAATCTTAGAATTTATAATAAAGGATTTAAAATCCTGTAAATCTATTTTTTGCATTCTGATTTTCATACTATAAATTTATATAGTATTAAATACACATTAAGTATTACTCAAGTGACATATATTAATACTAATTGAGTAATTTTATGCATTATAGAATGCAAATAAGGATTAAAAATTCAATTTAATTGGAGGTTAAATCATGGGAGATGTAGTTGCTACCATTAAATTAATGCCCGAGAGTCCGGAAGTGGATCTCGAAAATATAAAAAAGAACATTGAAGATTCTATGCCTGAAAAAGCTGAATTACATAAGATAGAAGAAGAACCTATTGCTTTTGGTCTGGTTGCTTTGAATGTAATCGTTGTAGTGGGAGATGCTGAAGGTGGAACTGAAGCAGTAGAAGAAAACCTATCAAAAATTAATGATGTGGGCAATGTAGAAGTAACTGATATTCGACGACTCATGTAAGGGTGAGGCCTATTTTTGATCTCATCCTGGCATGTTTTGCCGGAATTTTTTGTGGTGCGATCACCGGCCTTATTCCCGGTATTCATGTTAATACGGCTGGTGCAATTATTTTCGCATCATCTGTTTTTCTTTTAAATAATTTTTCTCCTGAGTTTTTAGGTGTATTTCTGGCTTCAATGGCCATATCTCACGCCCTTTTAGAATTCATCCCGTCTATTTTACTGGGTGTTCCTGAAGAGTCAACGGCATTATCTGTTTTACCTGGACATAGGATGGTTTTACAGGGAAGGGCAAGAGAAGCCATTCGCCTGGTGGCGTTCGGCGGGTTTGGGGCCATATTGATAACCATTTTATTATTGCCTCTTTTTATAATGATCTTACCTCCTTTTTACTATCTAATAAAACCTTATATCTGGATTTTACTGATTTTTGGATCATTTTACATGATAATCAGACTCAGTAAAGATCTAAAGACTTTTTTCTGGTCTTTAGTTCTGTTCCTTTTTTCGGGAATTGTGGGTTGGGTGATGCTGGAAACCCCTATGTCTGCTAATCTTTCTTTAATGTGTCTTTTCACCGGATTTTTTGGAGTCAGTACTCTAATTTATAGCTTGAATGAGAATTCTTTTTTACCTCATCAGAACAAATTTTCAAAATTAAATTTTAATGCATCATTATTCCGGGGCATCATCTCCGGAGGAGTATCTGGCACTATTTTAGGCTTTTTGCCCGGCTTTGGACCAGCTCAGGGAACCATAATTGCCCAGGAATTAAGTGGTGGTGGGACAGAAAATAGCACGGAGAAATTTTTAACATCCATCAGTGGCTTGAATACGGCAGATACTTTATTTTCATTAGTAGCTATTTTTTTAATTGGAAATCCGCGTAGTGGCATCGCTGTTTATATATCTCAAATAATTCAGGATTTTACTTTAAGTCATCTACTATTTTTTATATTTGCATCACTCACTTCTGTTTCAGTGGCACTTATCTTGTGTTTAAAAATAGGGGATTGGCTAAGTGATTCATTACAGGGAATAAACTATAATAAACTGACCCTGGTGGCCATATCTTTGATGGTCACCATACTCATGATTTTTTCAATTCTAGAACAATCTAATATCCTTTTTATCATTTTAGCACTTCTAACCTCCACTGCGTTAGGCTTGCTTCCCCATTATCTGGGAGTAAGTAAATCACATTTAATGGGTGTTTTGATTGTGCCGGCCATAGTTATCTATTATATTAAGTTCCATTAGAAAAATTAAGAGAATCAAACATTCAAAGTTTCCAGTAATTATAAAAAAATTAAAAAAATCCGGGAATTAGATAATCAATGTCTTTTTAGCTAATTTTCGGGTGGCATTCACAAATTCTTTAGAATCGACCCCCGGGAAGGGGTCTATGATACACAAATCAAATTTTTCTTCTACAAAAGAATCTATTTTTCTTATATCTACATTATAAATCTCAAAATTTTTACCATAACTCACTTTACAATTTTCCAGTTTTTCATCAAAAAAATCAACTTTAAATCCATTTGATTCCAGATTAAAGGTGGTCATGGTGGTGGCAGGTTTCCACAGGTCATTGAATACTACTTTATCTGCCCCGGCCTTAAGACAAAATATTCCCAGTGTCCCTGGTCCGCAGGTGGCATCCAAAACTTTAAAATCAGAATTCAGGTTATTATTTTTTAGAAATAAAGAAAGAGAGGTTATTTTGGGGGAATGCTGGCGGGGAACTTCAATATGAATCTGGCTTTGCTTTTTGTGAATACCTATAGGGCCAAGGGGAGTACTCAGGATATCACAGCGGAGATCACACCCTGCCAAAAGATCATAAACATGAGGAGAGGACGAAAAATCTTTAATACCAACAGTATTATTTATTTCACCTTTTAATACTCCTTTAACCTCGCTTACTTCGCTGTAAATTATTTCAGCACATTTCTCATTCATTTTGGAAGCTAAAACAATTAAAGAATTATCTCCCAGGTAAGGCTCATTTTTTAAAGGATAGGCCGGAGTTATTAATGGCACAGCAGAACTTCTAAGTTTACTTTTTTCATCTTGAATTTCTTCCCTAATCATAATTTTTAGAATATGGGCCATCACCAAATCCATATGCCGTTTACCACACTCACATCTACCCCACTGGAGGTTAATTGAATCTAAATTAAGTTGATCTTTTAAAGGACGGAATTTCTTTAATTTAATGGTAGAACAAATAGGGCAGGGGCTATGTGCAGCATCTATTTCTAATAAAATTTCTTCTGAGTTCTTTAGGCATGCTTCACCACACTTACATTCCAATTCCATATGCTTAAATATTGGTTGTTTCATATTAAATAGTTGAGGCTTATGAAACAGAAACGGAAAGATATACTAAAGGAACTTCTAGGGGAATTCGGTTCTGATGAAGATTTAGAAGAAATGGATAGACCTGATTCTGAGGTGGAAACTCAGGAAAAATCTGAAAAATTAGAGCCTATTTTTGAAGAAGAAGAAGAGGATTCTTTTAATATTGATAATATCATGGAAAAAACATCCAGCTCTCCAAAAACTATTAAAAGAATGACTCCTGATATTAAAACGGAAATTATAGAAGAGGAATTAATACCTAACTATAATGTGAGTGTTCCTAAATTTAGTGATAGGGAAAGAACACTGCTTAATGAAATCCGGGAAAAATTAGTGGAAGTTGCTGTTTCTAAAGGTGATGAATTCCGGGTTGATGAAGAAAGCTTTACCAAAGAAGTTAAAGAATTCTTAAGGATTAAAGGGGTACGTAATATTGATAAACTGGCTTCACAGATATCTCAGGAAATGTTAGGATATGGTGAACTGGACCCCATGATTAAAGATGATGATCTGGAAGAAATCATGGTTATTGGAATAAATAAGCCTGTTTTTGTTTATCACCGAAAAATCGGTATGATGATTTCCAATGTTGCTTTTGAGCAGGATTCAGATATTAAAGCATTGATTGATGTTATTGCTCGTCAGGTTAATAGAAGAATTGACCAGCAAACCCCTATTTTAGATGCAAGGCTACCTGATGGTTCCCGGGTAAATGCCACCATACCTCCTGTTTCTGCAGATGGTTCATCTCTTACTATTCGTAAATTTAAAAAAGATCCCTTAACTGTTATTGATTTAATTAATTTTAAAACCATGTCTTCCCATCTGGCGGCATTTATGTGGGTATGTACTGATGGACTGGGAGTAAAACCCTGCAATGCGATTATTGCAGGAGGTACCGGGTCAGGTAAAACCACTACCTTGAATACAGTAGCAGCATTTGTTCCACCTAGAGAGAGAATAATCACCATTGAAGATACTCTGGAACTTCAATTGCCTCATTCACATGTACTGCGGATGGAGACCCGACCACCTAATATTGAAGGTAAGGGTGAACTGGACATGGATACTCTGGTAAAGAACTCCTTACGTCAGCGTCCCGACCGGGTAATTGTAGGAGAAGTAAGGGGTATTGAGGCTATTACTTTATTTACAGCCCTTAATACAGGGCACGCTGGTTTTGGAACCCTTCACTCTAATACGGCCCGGGAAACTATCACCCGGCTGGTTAACCCTCCCATGAATGTTCCTAATATTATGATACCTGCTCTTGATTTCATTATAATGCAAAACCGGATGTACCGACCACAGGGAGGTTCCATACGTCGTATAACTGAAGTAGCTGAAGTAGTAGGTATGGAAGAAGGAAATGTACAGCTAAACCGGGTTTTTGAATGGAACAATGTTACTGACAAGGTGGAATATGTGGGAATTGCCAGTCAGACCGTGCGAGCCATTGCTGATTTAAGAGGAGTCAGTGTGACGGAAGTAGAAGAAGAAATAGAAAAAAGAAGACTTGTACTGGAATTCATGGCTGATAAAGGAATACGGGCTATTGAAGAAGTTGGAAACTATATCAATGAATACTATCGCGACTCAGACGAATTATTAGAACGCGTACTTTGATGATATATTAAAAATATACTAACTAATTCCTTTAAGTTAATATATATTTGAGCAATTAAGATGTATTTTCAAATATTAAATTATTCATTCAGATAATGGAGATTAATAATGGTTTTAAAAAGTATTAAGAACCTCTTTGATAAAATTGGTGGAGCTACTCTAGATTCCAGTAAAAAAGTGGGCGAGGGTGTTCAAGTTCCTGTAAATAAACTGGGAGGAATAAAAACAAATAGCTTTAAATCAGGAGGTTTTAATAAAGGTGGGTTTAAACCCCGCGAAACTTCTTCCCGCATTATCAAACGAATGAAAATGAGTCAGGAAGAAATAGAGGTTTTTAAAGGCTTGATTGAATCTGAAAAAGATTTAAAAAAACCTTCTGAAGATGAAAAAATTAAAAAAGAAGCATTTCAAAAAGCTTCTCTTGAAGAAATCTTAAAAGAAGAGGATAAAGAGGGGCTGGATCCTAAACTTATTATAGGTATGGGATTAGGGTCTGGTGTTATTATTTTTATTGCTATTATAGCATTAGGGTTTGGAATAGAAATAGGTCTGGCTTTACTTTTAATGGTTGTTTTGATGTCGGTAGTAATTTTATTTTTACCTAATCTGCAAAAAGGTAAAAGATCATCTGAGGCTTCACGGGAGCTACCCTATGCTCTACGTCAAATGGCTACAGAACTCAGAGCAGGATTAGGTCTACATGATAGTATGCGCTCTGTGGCCATGTCCGGGTACGGTGCTCTTTCAGAAGAGTTTGCCCGAACACTGGAGGAAATCAAATATGGTGAAACCACTGAATCGGCTTTAATAGATATGGGCGAACGTATCCAATCTGATGGTTTAAAAAGAGCAGTTTATCAGATAACAAGAACCCTGAATAGTGGAGGGGATTTGGCCAAGACTTTAAATGTAATTGCCGAGGATATTGCTTATGAATTACGGATGAAATTAAAAGATTATTCCCAGAAGCTAAACTCCTTTACCATGATCTATATGTTCATTGCCATTTTAGGTCCAGTTATATTGTTGATTATGCTTTTAGCGGCTTCAACTGTTATGGGTGAAATAATGCCTCCCATGGCTATAATGGTGTTGTATTTATTCCTCTTCCCTATGGTGGTTGGATTTCTGGCTTTCATGGTAAAAAGACTGGAACCACAACTCTAATTATTATTTCAAAAAAATTAGGGTTACTATTTTTTTAAATAAAGTAAAAGTATCGGATTAATTCGATAGCAAGAATTAAAATCAGGGTTAAGACTATGAAGAGGTAATCATTAAAACTCATCTTCTTTTTTTCCCGGTACATATCGGATTCCCCGGTATATCCCCTGCTTAACATACTGAAGTATACCTTCTCCCCCTGTTCATATGATCTTAAAAATAACATTACTATGGTATAGGCAATTTGTCGCAGTCTCCACATATAAGATGTTTTTTTATTCCATATATCAAAGCATCTAGTTTTTTGAGCATTCCGGATTCTTTCTAATTCATCATAAAACATGAAAAGATAGCGTATGGTTAAGCTCAGTATAAGGGCCAGCTCTCGAGGAAAGCCCATTCGTCTTCCAGAATTAACTATTTCTTGAATGGGAGTTACTGAAGATAATAAAACCACTGCGGTTAAACATACTATTAAACGGGAGAGTAAAAGGATTCCAAATATGGCCCCTTCATAGGTAATAGTTATATCCAGGGGTAGAGTGTATATAACTACGCCGGGCACTATAAATGGTTGGAAAAGAGCTATGAATCCCCCAAACGGTAAAATCAGAAGCACCCTTTTAATGGCATAGGAAAATGAAACTTTTGATACTAAAATGAGTACTAAAAGATACAGCTCCATTATCCATAGAACCGGTATTTTGGTAGTGTATACTGCATAAATAATAATGCATAGGGTTATAATTAACTTAATACGACCATCAAGGCTGTGGATAATACTTTTTTTACTGCTTTCACTTTCAATCTGGCTAATTCCAACGTGCATTCTTTTCCTCGATAATAATTTGGATTATAAAAATTAGATTTATTCAAGGTATATAGTTTTCCAAAAAAAATAAGAAAGAAATAATTTAAGTTTCTTTCTTTTTCAGGATATAGCCCAGACCATAGGCCAATCCAAATACCACTAAAACTCCTATTATTATGGCCACCACTCCAGAAACAGGGTCTTCCCCTAAAGAGGGTATAACATAATCAGGCATAGGTGACTCTAAAACGGCTTCATCAGAGACTTCGGGATTGATTATTTTTTCTGCTGCGCTTTCCAACCCATCAGGGTCACTGGAAGCCAGGTAGGGGGCCAGGATGGCTATTAATATGGCCACCACTAAACCGCCTAATACAAATTTATCCATGAGAACCCACCTCCTCCCCGGAAATAAGATCTGGTCTAACTCCTTTAATAGCCAGGTAGGCTATGGTAGTTATTAATCCTTCACCAACCACACCGATTACAGCGTGATAGAGTCCCATGAAGTACAAACCAAGAGTTAAAGGGAAGGTACCGGCCAGGAATAATTCAATGGCACAGGCAATAGCGGCTAAAAATATAGATGCCCAGGCAGCTATAAATACTGCAGGAACTTCACTAATTACTGGTTTTAACCATTTGAATCCATAGAAACCAACCCAGCTAGAAATTATGGCCATGTTGAATATGTTGATTCCCAGGGCGGTAACTCCTCCGTCTCCGAAGAATAATGCCTGGATTATAAGTACGGTGGTTAAAACTAAAAATCCTGCAAAGGGACTACCAATGACAATTGCCACCAGGGCGGCTCCCACCATATGGCCGCTGGTACCCCAGGGTATGGGTATATTCATGGCCTGAATAGCGAAAATACCTGCTGCTAATACAGCAAGTAGGGGAACTTTACGTTCATCAAGACTGGTGCGGGCCCATCTAATAGAATAGAAACCCACTATAATGGCTATGATGTAATAAATTACAGCCTGCCATAAGGGTATAAAACCATCAGGTATATGCAAATTATGCGCCTCCATTTATTTAATAGGGAGAAGGTTGAATCAGCAATTAAATCTGTATTATTAGATTTCATCTTGCTGGGGAAGTTTTTAAAAATTTTATACTTTTTTTAAGGATTTATAAAAATTAATTAACTCCTGCAGTGATTCATTATTTCCTCCCTGAATAATTAAAAGTATTATATAATATTAAGCTTTACGATTGTATTACTTTCCTGGACCATATGCACTGGAAATTATTACTTTATTAATACCATTTCAGGCAGTTTTACTAAAAATTAATACCAAAAATATATATACCGTGATGCAAATAGGACAAACATCATTATAAATCATTAATAATTAATTTAATTGGCAGATTAATACCTTTTATATATATTGTAAAAAAGATTGGTGATACATGTGGCACCTAAAGAGTTAAAAAATGATTTTTGGAAATCTAAAGATATCAAAATCTCCTTTGGGGAGATTATTCATGATGGAGAAGATTCAGAAGAAAAAAAATCTGAATTAGAAATGGGACCTACTCCCAAGCCTAGTGTAACTGACCTTAGATCTTGGGATATGAAATTGTTAGATAGATATGAACCGTTTTATGCTCCTTTCTGTGATATGTGCTGTTTATGTACTTATGGGAAATGTGATCTAACTGATGGTAAAAAAGGAGCGTGCGGGATAGATATCAAAGCCCAACAAGCCAGGATTGTTCTATTAGCATGCTGTATTGGCGCTGCTGCACATTCTGCTCATGCCCGGCACTTATTAGAACATTTAATAGAAAAAAAAGGGAAAGACTTCCCTATTGATTTGGGAATGAATATTGAGATAGAAGCCCCTATCATTCGAACGGTGGTAGGTATAATTCCTAAAACCCTGGGTGACTTGAGGGAAGCCATGGACTATATGGAGGAACAAAATCTGCATCTTCTTTCAGCATGCCATACTGGTCAGGAAGGAAGCAATATAGATTTCGAATCCAAAGCATTACATGCAGGATTAATGGATAACCTGGGAAAGGAAATAGGGGATATTTCCCAGATTGTAGCACTTAACCTTCCTAAAGGTGATGAAGATGCACCGCTGGTGGAACTGGGCATAGGGACCATTGACCGTGAAAAGCCAGTGGTATTATGCATAGGGCATAATGTGTCCTCTGGAGCAGGCATACTTGATTATGTAGAAGATAATTCCCTGGAAGATAATATGGAAGTGTGCGGTATTTGTTGTGCTGCAATTGACATATCCCGATATAATCAGCATGCCAAGGTTGTGGGACCCATATCCAAACAACTCAAATTCATCAGGAGTGGAGTAGCCGATGTAATTGTGGTGGATGAACAGTGTATACGTACGGATGTACTGGAAGAAGCCCAAAAAAACCAGGCTAAATTAATTGCCACTACTGATAAAAGCTGCATGGGATTACCGGACATGACTGATGAAGATCCAGATAAAATAGTATCTCAAATGGTTAATAATCAAATCGAAGGGGCTCTTATCCTGGATCCAGATAAAGTAGGGGAAGTGGCCACTAAACTGGCCCTGAAAATATCTAAAGATCGTAAAGCATTAAAACTTTTACCTGAAATGGATGAAATTCAGGAAATGGCCAGCGAGTGCACCGAATGTGGATGGTGTACCAGGGTATGCCCTAACAGCCTTCCTATGATGAGTGCCGTACTGGGAGCAGGTAGGGGTGATTTTTCCCAGATGGAAACATTATATGACAATGATATATGCTACAGTTGTGGTAGATGTGAACAGGAATGTGAAAGGGATCTTCCCCTTATGTCCATGATGGCCCGGATTGGAGAAAACAAGATCAAAGAACAAAAATTCAATATTCGGGCAGGAAGAGGGCCTATTCAGGATGTGGAAATAAGGAAGGTGGGGGCTCCTATTGTACTGGGAGACATACCAGGTGTTATCGCATTTGTGGGTTGTACCAATTATCCTGATGGTGCCAGTGACGTGGCCATGATGGCCCAGGAGTTTCTGGAGAGAAATTACATAGTGGTTACCAGCGGCTGCGGAGCCATGACTATTGGTGAATACCGGGATGAAGATGGTAAGACACTTTATGAAAAGTACAGTGGAGATTTTGATGCAAAAGGTCTGGTGAATGTAGGATCCTGTGTATCCAATGCTCACATACCTGGTGCATGCATAAAAATCGCCAATATCTTTGCTAAAAAACCACTGGAAGGGAATTTCGAGGAAATTGCAGATTACATTTTAAACCGGGTAGGGGCATGCGGGGTGGCCTGGGGAGCATACTCTCAAAAAGCTGCAGCAATCGCCACCGGAGTAAATAGATGGGGAATACCAGTTGTTTTAGGTCCCCATGGAACAAAGTACCGTAGACTATTCCTGGGTAGAACTGACCTGGATGAAAAATGGAAAATCAATGATATGAGAAATGGAATGGTGGTTCAGGGAGAGCCAGCTCCAGAACACCTTTTGTATGCTGCTGAAAATAGAGAAGAAGCAACAGTTGCCATAGCTAAACTATGCTTAAGGCCCAATGATACTTCTAAAGGTAGACAGCTCAAATTAAACCACTACATTGACCTTCATCGCAAATACTTTGGAACAATTCCTGAAGACGTATATAAATTTATCCGGGTAGAAAAAGACATACCCATAACCTATAAAAAGGACATTAAAGCGATTCTGGATGAGAGAGGATGGCAACCAAAGAAAATAACCTCGGAACCATCTATAAGAGATTTTAAAGACGAACCATCACTCGAAAATTTTAAAAATAAATCACATCCCAAAGCTGATGCAAAATAGCCATAATGAGGTAGATTAGATGTATGAGAGAATTATCCCCTGGCAACCAACTGTAATTGCTGGACCTAAACAAGCTCTTTTGGTAACTCCTAAAACAGCAAAAATGATGATTAAAAGAGCAAAAAGGCCTCTTTTTGTGGTGGGACCAATAATAAAAGAAGACCCTCTTCTAAAGTTAACTATAGACATTGCAAAAAACTGGAATATACCCATTGTAACTACGGGAGATGCTTATAAAACCCTAAGGGATAGGGACCTGGATTCCAATCCCTATGGAATTGTAGAGATTACTAATTTATTAAAAGATCCTGAATGGAAGGGTGTAAATGGTGAAGGCCAGCATGATCTGGTAATGTTTATAGGGTGCATTTATTACATTGCTTCCCAGGGACTATCCACTTTGAAGCACTTTGCACCACATCTTAAAACTTTAACCATTTGTAAATTTTTCCATTCTAATGCAGATGCATCTTTTCCTAATATGAAGGATGAAGAATGGTTAAAATATCTTGAAAAAATGAAAACTGCTTGAAGTTAAGTCATGTAAATTATTAATATTATTAGGTGTTTAATGGAGGAATTCAATGTTTGAAGATATACCTGTTGATGTAAGCCCTATGTATGAAGGGGAAAGGATAAGATCCGCCAACATGTTTGTCGAATTGGCAGGTCCCAAGTCTATTGGTGCGGAACTGGTTCAAGTTGAAGATAATGTGGAAGATGGGAAAATTCAAGTTATAGGCCCGGAATTAACTCAAATGAAACAGGGAGATATTTTCCCATTTGGTATAAATATCCAGATCCAGGGTGAAAAACTGGAAAAAGAACTGGAAGGTGTTATTGAAAGAAGGATACATGAACTATGTAACTATGTTAAGGGCTTCATGCACCTGAATCAAAGAGATCAAATCTGGTGCAGGGTAAGCAATGAAGCGCTAGAAGCTGGTTTTAAATTAGAACACCTGGCTAAATCCTTATCCATATTGTTTAGAGAGGAATTCCCCATAATAGAAAAAATTTCCGTCACGATTTTTACTAATAAGGAAGAAGTAGAATCTTTTTTAGAAATGGCCCGTGATCAGTATACTCAAAGAGATGCCAGATCTAGAGAGCTTTCTGATGAAGACGTGGATGTATTCTATGGTTGTTTAATGTGCCAATCCTTTGCACCATCCCACATGTGTGTGGTTACCCCGGATAGAACTGCTCTTTGTGGAGCTATAAACTGGTTTGATTGCAGAGCTGCAGCAAAAATGGATCCAGATGGACCTATATTCGAAATTGAAAAAGGGGATGTTATAGATGCTGAAAAAGGAGAATATTCCAATGTAAATGAAGCTATAGCAGAACATTCCCAGGGAACTACTGACCGGGTATACATACACAGTGTATTCGAATATCCTCACACTTCTTGTGGATGTTTTGAAGCAGTAGCATTTTACATACCCGAATTGGATGGTATTGGCATAGTTGACCGTGATTTCAGAGGTGAAACTCCTTTAGGTATACCTTTCTCTGCTATGGCCGGACAATGCTCAGGTGGAAAACAGGTGGAAGGTTTCACCGGCCTTTCCCTGGAATATATGAGATCTCCTAAGTTTCTTCAGGCAGATGGGGGATACGGTCGGGTAATATGGATGCCTAAAGCCATGAAAGATTCGGTAATGGAATTCATGCCAGAAGAAATGAGAGATAAGATTCCCACTGAAGAAGAAGCCACCAGTATTAATGAAATTAAAGATTTCATAACCCAGCACCAGCACCCGGTACTGGATCTAATAAAACAATCTGAAACAGAATCAAAAAAGGAAGATATTGAAAAAGAAACCCCACCGGAAACAGAAGAAACAGAATATGAAACCATTCCTTCCATACCGGTTATGGCTCCGGAGCTTTCCATGCCTGCAGCAGGGGGAGTTAAAATTATCTTCAAAAACGCTAAGATATATGCAGAAAAAGTTATAATCAAGAGAAAATAGTCTAATGCTTATTTTCTCTTAAATTTAATTTAAAACACTTTGATGTGATTATGTGATAATAGCAGTAAGTGGAAAAGGAGGAACAGGTAAAACAATGGTATCATCCACTCTGGTGAAACTATTGTCTACCACTGGTAAAGATGTTCTGGCTATTGATGCTGATCCAGATTCTAATCTTCCAGAAGCTTTAGGGGTTATAGTAGATAAAACGGTAGGTGACGTAAGAGAAGAATTAAAAAAAGACACTGCCGCAGGTAACATACCTCCTGGTGCCAATAAATGGGATATTCTGGACTATAAAATTATGGAATCAGTAATTGAAACCCGGGGATTTGATCTTCTGGTTATGGGAAGGCCGGAAGGTAGTGGATGTTATTGTGCCGTAAATAACATGTTACGTAAAATTATAGAAACCCTTTCTTCCAATTATGACTACATAGTAATTGATACTGAAGCCGGACTGGAGCACTTAAGTCGTAGAACTACCCACAATGTGGACATCATGCTGGTTGTTACAGATCCATCACATCGAGGTATATTAACAGCAGATAGAATTGCGGAATTAGCCAAGGAATTAGAAATTAACTTTAAAAAACTATTCTTAATACTGAATCGACTTAAAAAAGAAGATGAAGCAGATTTAAAACAAAAAATATCACAGATTGGCCTGGAACTGGCAGGGGTAATTTATGAAGATCCGCTAATATCCGAGTTTGACATGGCAGGCAAACCTTTAATTAATTTACCAGATGATTCTGATTCAGTTAATGCAGTAAGAAGGATATTAGAAACGGCCTTAAATTTTAATGAGGAATAATTTATGAAAAGGATGTGGGTTTATGGATAAAATGACACAGCTTCTTAAGCTACTTGAAAATACTAAATCAATAGAAATAAATGATTTCAGGATGGATTTTGATGAACTCGAGCTACAACTATTGCCAGCTGTCCAGCAAGTAGTTCAACAGGCAGTTCAAACCAGAAAAGCTGCTAGTGAAATTTTACCAATGGAAGATTTTAAACCACCGATACAGGATTATCCGGGAAAAGTTGCTGAAGTTCAGCTGGGTAAAGGAAGCCGAAAGCCAGTGTATCTAGGTGGTCAACAGGCTTTATACCGATTTGAAGAAGCACAACCCAATGCTCCCGTGGTAACTTTTGACGTGTTTGATATTCCCATGCCGGGACTGCCCCGTCCTATAAGGGAACATTTCGCGGATGTTATGGATCATCCGGGAGAATGGGCCAAAAAAGCAGTGAATGAATTTGGGGCTAATATGGTAACCATTCACCTTATCGGAACCGGGCCTAAAGTTATGGATAAATCACCTCGAGAGGCAGCCAATGATATTGAAGAAGTACTCCAGGCAGTGGATGTTCCCCTGGTAATAGGGGCTTCTGGGGACCCGGTTAAAGATCCATTGGTATTAGAAAAAGCTGCTGAAGCTGCCCAGGGAGAAAGATGTCTATTAGCATCAGCTAACCTTGATCTGGACTATCAAAAAGTAGCACAGGCTGCGGTAAATAATGACCATGCCGTACTATCCTGGTCCATAACTGATGTTAATATGCAAAAAACCCTGAACCGCTATCTCTTAAAAGAAGGACTGACTCAAAATGATATTGTCATGGACCCCACTACCTGTGCTTTAGGTTATGGTATTGAATTTTCCATTGACATAATGACCAGAACCAGATTAGCAGCATTAAAAGGAGATAAGGACCTGCAGATGCCCATGTCATCCGGAACCACCAATGCCTGGGGATCCAGAGAAGCATGGATGAAAAAAGATGAATGGGGACCTACTGATTATAGGGGACCTATCTGGGAAATATTTACTGGTTTGACCATGATGCTCAATGGAGTGGATATCTTCATGATGCTCCACCCGACTTCAGTTAAATTACTCCGGGAAATAGGGGAAACATTTGTAAAGGACTACATGACTACAGATCTCCCTGATATAAGTGATTGGATAACTCAACTGGAGGGCTAAAGCTCAAAGTAATTGTAAAGGAGGTTTAAATTTTGAAAGTTACTGCTATGGATATTTACAAACTTCTACCTAAAACCAACTGTGGGGACTGTGGAGAGGCATCATGTATGGCATTTGCCACCAAACTATCAGAAAAAGAAACTGATTTAAAATTATGCACTCCCCTTGATCCAGAAGGAATGGAAAAACTGGAAAAAATACTCGCCCCTGCTGTAAGGGAAGTAAAAATTGGAAAAGGGGACAAACAGGTAATTATTGGTGGAGACGAAGTACTATACCGGTATGAACTAACTTACTATAATCCCACTGCCCTGGTAATAGATGTTCACGATGAATTAGAAGAAAGTGAACTGGAAGAAAGGATAAAAATAATAGAAAACACCGAATTTGAAAGAACCGGTGAATTACTGACCCTGGATGCTATTGCAGTACGTAATAAATCTGGAGACAAAAATAAGTTTATTAAAACCGTATCCCGCCTTAAAAATTCTATTTATCCTTTAATCTTGTGTACTCTGGATTCAGATAACATGAAAGCTGCATTGGAAGTGGTGGGAGACGAAAAACCATTAATCTATGCTGCTACTGAGAAAAATCTAGAAGAAATGGGCCAACTGGCCCTGGATTATCAATGCCCGGTAGCATTGTTCGTACCAGGGGACCTGGAAAAGATGAAACAACTCTCCCACAGCCTGAGGTCCAGGGGAATTAAAGACATAGTGCTTGATCCCGGAACATTTGTAGGGGAGGGAATGGGAGATACCCTGGATAATTTTGTAATGATTAGAAGACTGGCTGTGGAAGAAAAAGATGAAGATTTCCGTTTCCCTATTATGGGAATACCGGCATTAATGAGGTTAGATAATACAGATGACCCGGTCACTAAGGGTATAAAAGAGGCTACTGTGGCTGCTACTATGCTCAATAAGTATGCTGATATTTTGATATTCAATGGAACTGATATATGGGAACTAATACCCGTACTTACCTTAAGACAAGGATTATTTACTGATCCCCGAAAGCCACAGACTGTGGATGCAGGACTCTATGAGTTTGGAGATGTAAATGAAGATTCTCCGGTGCTATTAACTACTAATTTCGCTCTCACTTACTACACAGTTGAAGGGGATTTAAAATCAGGAAAAGCTAATACTTACCTCTTGGTTCTGGATACAGAAGGACGAGCAGTTGATGTTTCACTGGCTGGCGGACAATTAAATGGTAAATCGGTTGCAGATCTTATTAAAGAGACTGATATAGAGAATAAGGTTAATCATAAGAAAATGGTTATCCCTGGCTTAGCTGCACCGGTAAGTGGTGAAATTGAAGATGATAGTGGTTGGGAAGTAGCAGTAGGACCAAGAGATTCTTCAGCAGTACCAGACTACCTGCTGGAAAAACTTTAATTAGTTTTCCTTTTTTTAAATAACCGGTGATTAAATGAAAACATTGATGGTACTTAATCCCAAACGATGCAGTGAATGCCAGGATTGTATTAATGCCTGCAAAAGAGAACATGGAGTGGCCAGAGCAAAAAAAATAGGCAATATGCCTGTTTTCTGTTTGCAATGTCACCCTGAAAAGGCACCATGTGCCCGTATATGTCCCACCGGGGCCATAAAAGAATACGATAAATCACTGATGGTTGATGAGAAATCGTGTATTATGTGTAGACTATGCATGATTGCCTGTCCGGTGGGGATGCTGGTAACTGATGAAGATAAAAAATCCGTTCAAAAATGCACTCTCTGTCTGGACTCAGACAAGATAATTCCTGCCTGTGTGGATGCCTGTAAAGATAATGTTCTGAAAGTATTCTCCATTGAAGAGCTGGAAGAACTAAAAAAAGATATAAAATTTACAGAGATATTAGAAGAAGCCATGAAATCATATAAATCCAATTAATATGATTAGCCACTTCTTTTACTAATCCCCTACTCATTTTTTTTTAAATTTTAAAAATCTATTTAATTTAAACTAATTTTTAACTTAATACTACAGCTTCAGGTGGAAGCTATTTAAAGTAATTTTGATGTATTTTGATGTATTCTTGATATCACTGGGCTTTCCTGCAAACCATAAGTAATATAAATCACCGTTACTGCGGAAGATATATACTGATGTTCTGGAGGGGGGATCAACTTCAAAATTATCACTTTGTACTTCATATCCCGAATAACCTGCTATATTTAACGGCTGCTTGGTAACTTTTAGAGCATTCTGCTCATTAAAAACATCTATTATAACATCTGCAAACTCATCTGCAGTTAAATCTTCCACATCCTTTTTTATATTAAGGGAAAATTTAATATTATTTTTAGAACAAAAACCAATCAATAACTTACCTTTTTGATTAATTTCAGATATCAGCCAGGCGTTATGGTAGTCAAAACTGAAAAATTCGTTTTCATAGTGTTCCAGTTCCGGGCTAATTTCTATCAAATCAAGAGCATCTTTTGCTCTTTTTCTTACATATATATATTTTTCTTCCAGAGCCTTTTCCAGATAGGGTATGGCACGCACATCTCCAATCCTGCCCAATGCTTCAGCTGCTTTTCCCCTAACATAACGGTTTTCATCTCTTTTTCTACTATTAGAGAGTGCTTTAGCCAGCGGCATGGTAGCCTTTCTATCCCCAATCCGGCCCAGTGCATCTGCGGAAATAGCCCTGGTCTGCCAGTCAAAATCATATAATTTTTCTAATAAGGGCTTTATAGCATGTTTTTTCATTTTTTCCAGGGATATAACTGCTTGACGTCTTACATCAACATCTTCATCATTTAGGACGTTTAAAAGTGGCTTTAATGCTTTTTTATCTCCAATTCTACCCAGGGCCTGAGCAGAACTTTTTCGAACTGCCCATTCTTTATCCTTAAGTGCATTAATGAGACTGTCTGTTGCCAGTGGATCTTTTAATTCACCTAATGCCCTGGCTGCAAATTTCCGCACATATTCATCTTCATCAGTTTCAAGGGAGTAAATCAATGATTCTAAAGCCTGCAAATCTTTTATTTTTCCTAATGACTCGGCAGATTTCCACCTTACTTCACTATCTGGATCTTCTAATGCATCTATAAGTCCATTAACTGCTTTTTTATCTCCAATACGGCCCAAAGCTTCTGCTGCATAGGCTCGGACCGATCCCATGACTGAGTATTCCTCTTGCCAGGAATCATACCTTAGGGTTTCAACTAAAGCATCAGTAGCCTCTTCATTTCCAACATATTTTAATGCACGACTAGCTTCTTTCCTTAATACCAAGTCTTCGTGAAATAAAGCTTCAATTAGTCCTTCAACATCATCATTAGCCATTAATTTATCTATATCTGGTTTATATATGGCCATCTTTTACTCCCCCTCTAATAAAGATGCTTTGTAAATTAATAGTGTCATAATCATAATTGATTCTATATTATTTTCTTTATTCCATTAAAAGTTTATTAATAATTAAATGACCTGGGATGCCATTTCCAGAGCACTTTTTTCGCCATAAATTAGACTTAAATTTGAATAAAAAGTTAAATAAGATTTTAAGGGATTGATATCTTCACTTAGATTTAATTTATTTATATACTCCAGGGTAAGTTGTGCTGAGTTTTCGTCACCTGCCACAATATAAATATAAAAAGCATCTGCATAATGGTTCATACCATAGGGCTGGGGAATTCCATCATCTTCAAAACTACCAGAGGCATCCTGATGATCTTTTAACCACAAAGAACCTTTTTTTATGGAATCTAAAACACTTTCATCTCCGGTGGATTCATAATACAGGCAAAGGCCTTTAAGAATTCCTATATTCTGGTAGGAAAAAGAACTCCAGGATCCATCACTCTCTTGAAGTTCTAATACTCCCTGAACTATAGCTTCTTTATTATCGGGATACATACCACTAACCAGGGCATTGGTTTTAAGTTGTATATAATTATCTTCAAATATTCCGGGACCATCATCTGATGGAGAAATTTTTATATTATTTGCTCCAGTTTGCTTATTAACAAATTTCAGGCCGTTTTCTGTTATTTTTTGACTTTCTGAAGTTTCCATTTCCATCAAAGGAAATATGGTTTCCATGGTCCCCAAAGTATATTCTCCAGGAGGCGTTTCTGAGGGGAATGCTCCTCCTGGCATCTGTTTATATTCTAACCACTTTAAAAGATATGTGGAGCGATCTGAAACTTCTTGATTACTACTTTCAATGGATATAAAGTTAAACAGGTTAGATATTTGGGCATTTAATGGATAATTACCCTTGAAACTACCTCCAAATTCCAGGTCAATAACCGGATTTCTATAATAATTTCCCCCGGCATCAGAGTAAGAATATCCATTCCAGAACTTCTCAATAAATTGCACGGTGCGGGAGTAATCATTATCTCCGGTGATATTCAAGGCCTTTCCAGGTGATTCTAGGGAGGGGTTACTTACATATTCATATACTGATGCATCACCTGTAATATAAGATGTTTTAAAGTGAGTATCTGATGGCAAATAATTTAATAATCCATATTTAGATCCCGGGGCATTGTACATGTTTCGTCCCACAAAAATATAATCCACATTATACTTTTCCAGTAAAAAATAGGCTTCCCCGGGCAGGGATGTACCAAAAATTATATTTACCTCATTCTGGGTGTTTATGGTTTCAGCCACTGATGGTGCTTCTCCCATGAATCCCTGATAAACTACCTTCCATAAAAGAACATCCCTTCGGTTGGTATTACCTATTAAAAGATAGGCTTCATCACGAAGGGTAAGAAAAATTGCATCAACAGGTGTGTTATCTTTTATCCATTCAAATGATTCTATTTCCTCGGGACTGGGCTGAACCACAAAGGAATAAGCACTAAATGCTCCCTGGGCAACAGGAGTTATAACCAGAATGAAAATAAATAAAAATCTAAAACCTTCTTTAAGATTCCTTTTTCCTAAGGAAAAATTGTACTTTTCTATGACTTTATTCAACTCAGGTAGGATTATTTTAGAAAAAACATAACCTCCCATTAATGCTAATGCTATGGCCGAATAAGGATCTCTGAATCGGAATGAATAACTACCAATGAGCAGGAAAAGCAAACCCCAAATTGCCAGAAATCGGTATAATGGATTTTTTGATTTAATAAATACATAAGAACCGTACAGTCCAAAAATTAACTGCAATAAACCTACCCATTTAGGGAAACCCAGCACACTAACCGGTACTATTTGGAGCCGTGCAAAATAAGAGGCCACATCCAGGACATAAAGCATTATTAAAATGAGTAAGGATATCCCCATACATTCCACTGGCTTTTTCTTGAAAGAGGGAAGTGCAAAGGTAAAAATTAGTATAAATAGGACTATAACTAAAAATACCCATCCACGATGATTAAATAGGTAAAATATCCCCAGGATTCCGGCCCCTATCAGATATCTGTAATCCCCTTTGAATATTTTTAAAAAGCCTTTTAGAGCAAAATTATCCAGATTATGGTATCCGGGAATACTTTTAATGTATTTTACCACCAGAAACAGTATCCCTACTGATAAAAGGATTCCCAGAGATTCAGGTATAAATACTGAGGTACGGGTTACAAAGGAGGGGATAAATGCAAATAATAAGGTGGAAAGTAAAGCAGCTTTTTGATTATTAAAAATCTCCTGGGCTAATTTATATAACACTCCGATACTCAAAACACCCAGCACAGGCGGCAAAAGGAAAAATACCAGATCTGTTTGAAAAATTTGGTAAAGCACAGTACCAATTATATGGTATAAGGGAGGATATCCATAGGAAGCTAAACCAGTTAAAGATCGGGGATCATTTGAAATTATTCCAAAACCCTCTTCCACCATACGCATTACAATATCATGATGCAGGTAAGCATCGTTACCGGCAAATGAAAGATTTCTACTGGGAATAAGCCGGACAAAAAAAGCTGTAATTAAGATTAAACCCAGATAAATCTTTTCAATCGAAGAGGGAATAATTTTTATATCTGTTTTGTTATTAGAAGGGGAGGATAAATCTTTAATCATTAATACACCAGATTTTTTATATAGAGTATAATAGAAAATTTATTTTTAATTAATGAATTCCTGAAAAAGCCAGAAAGCTTATTTAATATTAAAACCCTTTTTCCCTTAAATTAGTTATATAATTATTGATTCTGCTTTAAAAACTAATTCTATTTTTTTTTCAGGAATTAGAATAAAGAAAACATTTTGGATTTTAATTAAAAAAAGAATTGAATAATTAGTTAATTTTTTAATAATAAGGCTAATAAATCCATAAAAATAAACTAATAATGATCTAAGTTTATAAAATATTTTTCAATATCCGGAATAACTTAGGATACTCTCGTGCCAGTTTTAGAATAGATAAACTGGATAAAGATTTAAAATCATTGGTATTTAAGAATTTAATCAGGCCATTTAGTTCCTCATCATCCAGCTTATCGAAAATGGTCCGGTATTTAAGTGATTGCTGTAAATTTTTCCCAATTCTTTTTTTCCATTCTTTTTCATATCGGGAAAGATATGAGGAACTTAAATTTTCACATATAACTGCATCTGCTGCTATTTTTCCGGCTAAACTGGAACATATTGCGGATAAGTGCATACCTCCTCCAGTAACTGGGTCAACATGTCCTGCAGCGTCTCCAGTTAATAAAATACCGGAGGAATAAGTTTTTTTTAAAGGACCACTAATGGGAACGGCGCCCACATTTAACTCCACTATTTTTCCCTTTAAGGATGAAACAAATTTGTTTAAATGATAAATAGCTGGATTATCTCCATATCTTATTCCCAGGCCGATATTGGCTCTATTTTCTCCCTTGGGGAAAATCCAGACATATCCTCCTGGAGCCTGGTTATATCCAAAGTGGAATTCCAGAAGTTCTGGATGAATATCCACACCAACCATTTCATACTGGGCACATGAAACCAGATCATGTGGATTATAACCATCATGCAGGCCGGCCATGCGGGCTATTTGGGATTCCACTCCGTCAGCACCAATAACAATTTTGGATGGGATTTCTATTAAATTACCCTGGTGGCGAACTATAACTCCTTTCACCTGACCTTTTTCTATTATCAAATCTTTTACCTGGGTTTTAAGCATTATTTCTGTGCCTGCTTCAGCACTCTTAATGGCCAGTGTTTTATCCAGCATTTTACGCTCCATAATATAACCCTGGAGCATGCTGTTTTTAGTAATAAATTTTTCTCCATTAGGAGCATGAAGCACTGCACCTTCAATTTCAGAGCATATTAATTTTTGGGGAGGTTTCATTTCCAGGGTTTTAAAAAAAGATTGACTTACTCCTCCTGCACACTGAACAGGAGTTCCTATTTCCTGATTTTTTTCAATCATTAACACGTTAATGTCTTGTTTAGATGCATAAAGTGATGCTATGGATCCTGAAATTCGTCCCCCTACCACCACCACATCATATTTCATCTTTTTCCTCCTGGAATGCTCCTAAAGGACAAATATAAATGCAATTTTTACAATTATTACATCCTTCGAGAACTTCAATTTTATATCCATTAAGTTCTATTATTCCTAAGGGACACACACTAGCGCATGCACCGCAGTAACCACATAATTCTGCCTGGAATATCATTTAAGCACCTTTTATAACCAGCCCGGGAGATGGTTAATCTCTTGAGTTATATTATAATAATCATAGATTATATATAAAATACCATCAGGAAATTTATAAAATCATGACCATAACCGTTAAGTTAATATATGATATTGTACAATCTACGATAGTATGCAGGGGTGCCCGAGCGGCCAAAGGGGGAGGACTTAAGATCCTCTGGCGTAGGCCTTCGAGGGTTCGAATCCCTTCCCCTGCACTTATAATATTTTATTTGTCATTAGATGGGTTCTAATTACTGTTTTGACATTAAAAATTATATTTAGTTGTGATATTAGGGTAAAGTATATATGTGGGATAATATAAATTCATGAAAATCTAACTGATACATATTTTATCACGCCTTAGTGGCTCAGCCGGTAGAGCGATGCCTTGGTAAGGCATAGGTCGGGGGTTCGAATCCCCCCTAAGGCTTTATATTGACATTTATTTTTCTGATTTATTATTTTGGTTTGATTCTATATTTTTTTTGATAACAGCAAATTTTATATATGGTTTACAAGTAATTGGTTTTTTCTGATAATGTAACCTAATTTTTAAATTAAAATAATCAGGTGAAACAATAATGGAAAAAAAGATAGCCCAAATATCTGATATTCACTTTGGGGAAAAACATTTTTCTGGTGATTTGAAAAAAAATCTGTTTAATCAGCTTCAGGAAGACAATCCTGATCTGATTATCGTGGCCGGTGATTTAACTACCTGGGGTTATCATTCCGAATATGAAGCTGCCGGTGAGTACATAAAAGAGCTGAATACTATTGCAAAAACATTCACCATACCAGGGAACCATGATGCCCGAAATGTGGGCTTATTGCATTTTGAAAAATTGATTGGAAACCGTAAATTTGTCCATATTGATAAAAAGGGAGGATTTGCAGTAATAGGTCTTGATTCATCTGAACCAGATATTGATGATGGCCAGATTGGATTGGACCAGAGGGAATGGCTCAAAAAGGAACTGGAAAAAATTCCATCCAGCCTGTGTAAAATTGTAACCTTTCACCATCATCTCCTTCCTATACCTCAAACTGGAAGAGAAAAGAATATCTTGCTGGATTCAGGAGATTTATTACATATTTTTGATATATATGGTGTTGATTTTGTCTTGAATGGCCATAAACACGTACCAAATGTTTGGATGATAGAAAAAATGGCTGTTGTCAATTCTGGAACTGCAACCAGTTACCGGCTCAGAGGCAATACTTTCCCCTCCCATAATGAAATCTTAATCCGGGAAGGAGATATCCAAATAAATCTCATTAATACTGAAAATGGAGATAAAAAAGAAATGGCTAACTATTCAGTAAAAATGGACCAGGAAGAGTATTTAATTTGTTCTTATAAACACATGAGGCATAATATCCTCTAAATAATTATAATCTTATACTGTTGATCTTTTGTAAAACATCTTTATTGTAAAGTCATCCCCTATAGGATTTTGTTCCTTAATAGAGAAAATAAATACCTAATGTAAGAATATATATTTGATAAAAATAAAAACTTATCTGATAAACACTCAAGGAGAATTATTAAATTGAATTTGTATGTGATAAAATGAGCAAGGCATTTGATGTAGCAATGGCAGGAGTAATATCTGGAATTGTGGCTTTCACCACTTCCCAAATTGGAGTGGGGGGAACCATAATTGGTGCAGTACTGGGATCAATGCTCTATCAGATTATGTCTCACTATGTTAAAGAACCTCTGGAAAAAGTTGATACTCAAAAAATAGAGACCAGAATAGTTTATGCTATTCCCCTAATACTCATCCTGGCCATTGAGATAATATACGTACTGGCCCCCCTCTACTGGAAACCTCAGGAAATACTTTATTTTTTACAGGGAGCCACTAACTGGAATCTTTTTAGATCTATTGGAACGGGATTAATTGTAATGGGAATTTATCCTATTATTCAACCGGAAAATATTCAAAAAAAATATGGATATGTGGTTTTAAGTATGGGAATAGTGATATTACTCCGGGGCTTTTTAGATGCGGCTTCTCCCCTGGTAGAACTCTACTCTGGATTTTTCATTGAATTTGCTATTCCATTATCCATAATCCTTATTCTGGCCTTATCTTATGTAATCCTGTCATTATTTAAGGAATCCATAAACATTAGAAATAAAGATGTATCTAAAAAGATGGAACAAAAATTGGAAAATGAAGAAATCAGTACACAAGAAGAAGATTAGATAAATAATATTTTAATTAAGGGATATAATGACTAAAAAAAGCAAAAATAGTACTCTTAAAGAGGTATTGGACATAATTCTTTATGAAAATCCATCCACTCAAGATGAAATTGCAGAAAAGCTGGGCATTACCCGAAGATATGTGACTAAACTCCTGCAGCCCATGGTAAAAAAGGGAATAGTTCGCAGGGCATATATACTTGATCTTAAAAAATATGATGATTTTTCAGAAATGTTTGAGGAGGAAAAAACCTCCCGGGAACACGCCGGAAGCTATCTGATAAAAGATCTGCTTAAAAATATGTCAGAACACGTATGCAAACAATTAAAAACATCTTTTGAAGCATTACTCACCCATAAAAAGGATCAGGCCAATGACGCATTGAAAATGGATTTCATCACCAACAATATGCTGGAAAAGGTTCGCTCATCAGTGGATACGGCCATAGCCATAAATCCTTATTCCGAATTTAGCAAAACCGTGGTTTTTGGCGAAATAGCCTATGACCTGGAAAGGATTGGTGACCACTCCGGCATAATAGCTAATTTTACCATGCAGGAGTCTTATGAAGTGGATACTGAGATGATGGACTATCTAAAAGAAATGTATAAAACCTCAAAAAAGATGGTTAGCTGGTCCATGGATGCATTTTTAAATGAAAAACTGGATTTGAAAGAGGAAGTAATGAGTTGTGAGGATAAACTGCACCAGCTCCAGAAGAAAGCATTAAATTGTATAGCTACCCAGATGGCGGAAACACCTTTTGAAGATAAAGACCGTTCCACTTATTACCTTTCTTTATCCCGGGTGGTCAAAGCTTTTGAAAGGATTGGGGATATTTCAATTGAGATAATAGATACCGCAGGTGAATTTTATCATAATATTCCCCGAACTACTACTCCTGAAAGATTCAGAAGAAGAGAACAGAAAATTGAAAAAGCACGTAGAGAAGAGTAGATTAAGAAAAATTATTAATTATTTTTTTTCCTTTTTCATATACTCTTCAATTTTTTTATCTTCCCACTCTTTTCCTAAAAATTTGTTTTCATTAAGGAATCCAAATGCATGCCACAGCAATCCTATTCCCCAGAATATGGTAACCCAATAAAACCACCACATACCGGGAGTGGATATTAAATTTATTATAAAAAGGGTCACATTTACCAGTATATAAGCAAATAAATGATTATAAAAATCCTTTAAATCTTTTACTTTTCTTCTGGCCTGTTCATATTCTTTTTCCATACTATAACCTCTTTAAATCATTACTAATACAAATTAACTAGGTTGTTGTAGTTAATTATTTGACCAGCATAATAATTAAATATTATTACTTATTTTAATTAACTTAAAAAGTTTACAGGGATTTATTTTTGATTTTAAGGATTATTAATAAATTTAGTTAAAATTAATTAAAAGGCCGTCATATATTATAATTTCAAAAATGTTATTAATTTAAAAAAGCCCTTTTTTATTATCCGTATTCAAAAATAGGTATTATAATTATTTTATTCCTTTCCATCGTAATAGATTTCTTCTATGTGGAAGAACTTCCGGAAAGGAGATTCCCTGCTAATTTCTTCATAGGTATGGGCCAGAATTCCAGGTAAGCGCCCAATCATAAATATACCGCTTCCTAATCTCCAGTCAAATCCTAAATCCGAAAGAATACCGGCATTAGCTCCATCTATATTCATTCTTATATTTTTTGATTTATGCAATAATGATTCAATGGATAGTGCTAATTCGCTGTGTCGTCCCAGGCATTCCATTTCCCGGGCCAGTTCCATAAGTCGGGGAGCCCTTGGATCTGCATTATGATAACGGTGCCCAAAACCAGGGATTTTTTCCTGACGACTCATATATTCATCCACCAGTATCCGGGCAGTATCATCCAGGGACTCTTCTGGCGGAGTCCTCGCTACCCCTTCCTGCAATAAATGCATGGAATTTTCAATAGCCCCTGCGTGGTTTTTTCCAAATGCCAGTAAACCACCTGCCATGCAGGCATGCAGGGGCGACCCGGTGGAGGCCATTATCCTGGCGGATTGGGTACTGGGTGGTGTAACTCCATGATCACAGAAGGATACTAAAACCGATTCTAACATTTTTGATTCAGATTTAGAAGGCATTTTGCCCTTAACTAGTAAATAAACCATATCTGAAAATGAAGTGTTACCCACCAGTTCTTCCTGTAAGTAGCCCCTGGTTATGAGCCGGTTGGGTTCCACTTTGGTAATAGCAGTCCTCCACTTAAGGTTGTGTGGTTTGAATACACTTTTTAGTATTTCTTCTGTTATCATAATGTCTTCCTATATCCAGCCACCATTATTTAAATTTAACCTTTTAGTGTTGTATAGTTCCTATTTTATGAATTAATGGGGTCTGCAGATAGATAGAAAATAAGTTATATTTCACTAAATGTGTAACCAAGTACCTAAATAGTAACATTTAAATACTCTCCCAACAAGGTATGAATCGAGGTGATAATTTGGACACCAAATACATAATTGGAATAATAGTTGCTATAATTATAATAGCCGGCGCATTTTTAGCGTTCGGAGGCGGAAATAGTGGAGGGGACACAACCATCGAGGTTGTGGGTTCAACTTCTGTTCAGCCTGTTGCAGAAAAATTAGCTGAAGAATATATGAAATCTCACCCTGATGTTAAGATAAATGTTCAGGGGGGCGGTTCCAGTGTGGGTATCAAGAGTGCTCAGGATGGAATTGCAGATATTGGAACTAGTTCCAAGAATTTAAAAGATGACGAAAAACAAGGCTTAACTGATTACCTGATTGCTAAAGATGGTATAGTGGTGGCAGTTAATGATGAAAACTCAGTCAGTGACTTAACCCTGGATCAGATAAAAGACATATTCAGTGGCAAAATCACCAACTGGAATGAAGTGGGTGGAAGTGATGCTCCCATTAATGTCATTACCCGTGAAGATGGTTCCGGTACCTTAGATGCATTTAAAGAAATAGTCATGGGAAAGGAAACTGAAATAAAAGCTGATGCTATTGTACAAAGTTCCACTGAAGCAGTAAAACAATCTGTTGCCCAGGATCCTAATGCTATTGGGTTTGTATCCTTTGCCGCTATGAGTGATGATGTAAAAGCACTAAATATTGGTGGAGTAGAACCTACTGAAGCAACCATTGCTGATGGTTCTTACGAAGTACAACGACCATTCTTCTTTATAACTAAAGGAGATGCTCAAGGTGCAGTTAAAGAATTTATTGACTGGGTATTAGGTCCGGAAGGACAAGAAATAGTTAAGAGTGAAAAATTAATACCTGCTAAATAAATTAACAAATTGAAAAATCATGAATATGTGGTATTTCCTTCCACATTATTCATTTTTATTTTATTAGATTCCAAAAATGAAATGATTAAAATAATTATTTCTTAGATTTTATTCAGAATATTTTTTCTAAAATTTATCAAATATATAATATTGGTGGCGATGAATTTCTATCAATATTTAAATAAGGTGAAGATGAACTATTGTCCATGGTGAAGCTATGGACTCAAAGTATAAAATTGGTATAATAATAACTATAATCATCCTGGGCACTTATTTCATGGTCAATCCTGGATCTGGTCATGAAAGTATACAGATTGCAGGATCAACCTCAGTTCAACCGGTGGCAGAAAAATTAGCCCAGGAATATATGAAATCTCACCCTGATGTTAAGATAAATGTTCAGGGTGGGGGTTCTGGTCTGGGTATCAGAAGTACTCAACAGGAGATCATAGAAATTGGAACCAGTTCTAAAAAACTGAATGATCATGAAAGTAAAGATTTGACAGAATACATAATTGGTAAAGAAGGAATTGTAGTCGCAGTAAATAACAAAAATACGGTAGATGATCTGACTATTGATCAAATAAGGGATATTTTCAGTGGCAAGATTAGTAACTGGAAAGAAGTAGGTGGTTCTAATCAGGAGATACATGTGATTGTCCGGGAGGAAGGTTCCGGAACCCGAACTGCTTTTGAAGATATAGTTATGGATGAAGAGGATATCAGTCCCGAGGCCATAGTTCAAAGCTCAACTGAGATGGTTAAACAAGCGGTTAAGCAGGACCCTCAAGCCATAGGATTTGTATCTCTAGCTCATTTAGGAGATGATGTTAAAGCATTAATGGTTGGTGGAATAGCTCCTACAGAACATTCCATTTCCAAAGGCACCTACCCCATTCAAAGGCCATTTATTTTTTTGGTAAAAGGAGAACCGGAAGGCAGTTTGAAAGAGTTTATACGTTGGATTTACAGCAGCGAGGGCCAGGAAGTTATTCGTAGTGAAAAAATAGTGCCTTTTATTGCCAATGTGTCTGATGATTCTTAAAATAAAACCAGAAAAACATACTTTTAATTTGGGAGGATAATCCTCCTTTAAAATTCTAAAAATTAAAAACTCAAGAAATAAAAGAGGTGAATCATGAATAACCGTTTAGAGGAGTATTTAATAGAAAAAGGTCTGTTTATTACCGCCATATCCTCCATAATAATCATTTTGCTTATAATAACTTTTATATTCATTGAAGGATTTCCAGCAATAGAAAGTTATGGAGTTTTAAACTTTGTATTTGGATCAACCTGGGCTCCTCTAAAAGGAGATTTTGGTGTTTTAACCATGATTGTAGGAACTTTAGGGATTACCTTTTTGGCCCTAGCCATGGCAGTACCTCTTTCCCTTTTATGTGCTATTTTCATGGCCGAAATTGCCCCCTCCAGTATGAGAAGAATACTAAAACCAGTGATTGAAACCCTGGCCGGTATACCTTCGGTAGTTTATGGGTTTTTTGGGCTGATAATACTGGTACCCTTTATGAGAGAACAGTTCGGAGGCACAGGGTTTAGTATGCTTACTGCCTCGGTAATATTAACGGTAATGATTCTTCCTACCATTATCAGTGTTACAGTGGATTCTTTAAGGTCAGTACCCTATGAATATAAAGAAGCATCACTGGCTTTAGGTTCCACCCAATGGCAGACTATCCGGAATGTTATATTCCCTGCAGCCCTTCCTGGAGTAATCACCGGTATAATTTTAGGAATGGGCCGGGCCATAGGAGAAACTCTGGCAGTTATCATGGTAGCCGGAAATGTGACTCAATTTCCCACTTCCGTCATGGACCCGGTAAGAGCATTAACCTCTAATATAGCTCTTGAAATGGGCTATGCTACAGGTATTCATTATAATGCTTTATTTGGAACTGCAATAGTTTTATTTTTCATGATAATGATTCTTCTGGTGGCAGCTAATTACTTACACTACAAAAAGAAGGTGGTTATTGGGGGTGGATACCTGTGAATACCTGTCACTTTCTGGAAAAATTATTAAAAGGAGGTATATGATTGTTATTTAGATTTATATCTCCAAAAACTTCCCAAAAAATAATGAAAACTGTTTTCTGGGCTTCTGGAATCCTAACCATAATCATATTGATTATTATAATTGGTTATATACTCCTGGAAGGAATGAAGGTAATAAATCTGGAATTTTTACTATCCAATCCAGTGGATTCGGGAAGAGAAGGTGGAATATTCCCTATGATTATTTCCAGTCTTTATGTGACTCTCATATCCGGACTGGTGGCTGCCCCCTTGGGGGTGGGGGCTGCAGTGTACCTCACCGAATACTCCCGGGAGGGCCATGTGATAAAACTGATAAGATTTGGTGCAGAAACCCTGGCATCCATACCTTCTATTGTTTTTGGTCTTTTTGGTCTTTCCTTTTTTGTGGTATTTCTGGGTTTAGGTTGGTCTGTGTTATCTGGAGGCCTTGTACTGGCATTAATGGCTTTACCCACCATATTTAAGGTTGCTGAAGTTTCCATTGATGCAGTACCTGAATCTTACAGGGAAGGCAGCCTGGCACTGGGATCCACCAAGTGGCAAACGGTATACCGGGTAGTATTACCTGCTGCTGCGCCGGGAATAACCACTGGTATAATTTTAGGAATGGCCAGATCAATTTCAGAAGCAGCAGCTATACTATTTGCGGTGGGGGCAGCCATTACAGTTCCCATATCTATTTTTGATCCAGGAAGACCTTTACCTCTACACCTTTATATAATGGCCACAGAAGGCATATCCCTGGAAAATGCATATGGAACCGCAGCGGTACTGGTTATAATTGTACTTATAATTACCATTGTAACCAATACCCTGGTTGAAAGATACCAGAAAAAGATGATGGGGCGTTAAATCATGAATAGAATTGAAGTAGAAAATTTAAATGTTTACTTTGATGAAGCACACATTTTAAAGGATGTCAATATCAAAATACCTAATAATACAGTTACCTCCCTTATTGGACCTTCAGGATGTGGTAAATCCACTTTCATTAGAACTCTAAACCGGATGAATGATTTGATATCCGGGTTTCGTAAGGAAGGATCCATATTTTTAGATGGAAATGAAATTTATGAACCCAGTGTGGATGTAGTTGAACTTAGAAAAAAAGTAGGTATGGTATTTCAAAAGCCCAACCCCTTTCCTAAATCTATTTTCGATAATGTAGCTTATGGTCTGAAGGTACACGGCATAAATGATAAAGACGTGGTGGAAGAAAGGGTAGAAGAGAGCTTAAAATCCGCTGCACTCTGGGAAGAAGTTAAAGATAAACTGGATAAATCCGCCATGGGGCTTTCTGGAGGACAACAGCAAAGACTCTGTATAGCACGTACTATAGCCATAGAACCTGAAGTAATTTTGATGGATGAACCCTGTTCCGCCCTGGACCCTATTTCAACCACCAAAATTGAAGATCTCATTCATAAACTAAAAAAAGAGTACACAATTGTAATTGTAACCCACAATATGCAACAAGCTACCCGGGTTTCAAAATACACTGCTTTCTTTTTGCATGGAGAAATAGTGGAAAGTGGGCGCACTGAAAAATTATTCATGGAACCAGAAGATAAGCGGACTGAAGATTATATTACCGGCAGATTCGGGTGATCTGATGTTTGGGGTGATACTGGATAAGAAGCTATCTTCACTAAGTGGAGAGGTACTGGACTATGGAAACCAGACAGTTGAAAGAATAGATTATTCGGTTAACAGTTTTATAGATGAAAATATAATTTTCGCTCGTGAAATAATTGAAAAAACATCCCAGGTAAATGAAGCCAGTTACCGGTTGGAACAGGAATGCCTTAAGATACTGGGCCTGCATCAGCCAGTAGGAAAAGATTTACGAACCGGGGCTGCCTTATTAAGAACTGCCATAGAACTGGAGAGAATCAATATACTGGCTGCTTATATATCCCGTCACGCCATCGACCTTAAACAAAAAGAAAGCAAACTTCATAAACCTCCTCATTTACTCTTCATGTCACAAAACGTTCAGGGAATGTTAAAAGATGGAATGGGAGCTCTAATAAATAAGGATATACAGCTATTAAAAAGGTGTACTAAAAATTATGTCACTATACAGGATCTATATAATCAGATGTTTGCTGAATATGATGAGGAAACTTCTGGGCTTCCCACTACTTATCTAATGCTGGTTGGGAGAAATTTACTTAGTATGGGTCATCATGTTATGGGAATGGCCGATAGAATAGCCTATATGATTGTGGGAAAACAGGTAATGCATCACAAGGTGTTTTACAATGTTCTCATGAAATAATTATGGGGATGATTAAATGTGGCTCCCGGCAAACCAGCCAATAGAAACGATTCAGGGAAATCTTAATACTTCAACCTTTCCACATGCAGGATACATCCGAATCTTAAATCCGGATGATGAATCGGTATTATTCATAAGCCAGAAATTGATTATTGGAGCATGGACCATGGATATTGTCAGTTTTAATGAATATTATGAAAACCATTCTATGAAAAGATTTAAAATTTCATCTGAATCTAAAATAGAAGTCTATGAAGTTGATAAAAATTTTTTTAATACATTAATTGAATTAAATGAAGAATGCAAATTATCATTACCTGTTGACCTGGATTTACTGGCAAATGATAATGAAATATTAGATATATCATCTCGTGAAGAAATCTTATCTAAATACCGGATAAAAGAACCTTCTGAGGATGATTTAGAATCTTTATTAAGTAATTATAAATTTCAGGAGGATTAGCATGGAAAAACGCTACCCCCGGATATTATTCCGTAAGAGACTTAAAGAATTGAGGAAAGATGTGGACAGTATAGGGCAACTAACCATTAATGCCCATAAAAATGCGGTGAATACCTTTGCCAACTATGATAAAAAGAAAGTGGAAGAAGTAATAGCCACCACTCAAGAAATTGATGAAATGGTTTTTAACCTGGAAAGGAAATGTATTAGTGTTATTGCGGCAGAACAACCTGTAGCTGGTGATTTGAGGTTCATAGAAGCATGTATTAAAGTAGGAAGCCACTTAAAAAGGATAGGTCATTTGGCAGCGAATATTGCCAATGCATCAGAATACATTAAAGATGAAACTATTCCTCATAAACCCCAGGAAGACCTGAAACACATGGCTGATTTTGTACAGATGATGCTCTCTAAAGGAATTTATGCCTTTTTAGATCAAAACATGGACATGGCCCGGGAATTAAGACACGATGATGACAAGGTAGATGATTTATTTGATCAGTCCCTGGAGCATATAACCAGCAGTATGTTCAAAGATAAGGATTCTATTTCTTATCTGGTGCACCTCTTATTTGTGGCACGTTACATGGAAAGGGTGGCAGATAGGGCAGTGAGTATCGGGGACAGGACTATCTTTATGATAACCTGTGAAAAACCCTGATTTTTATTTTTCCCTAAAAAATAGAAATTTTTAAGGCATCAATCTTTTAGTAGCATGCCTTCCGGCCCAACACTGAATACATACTCCAATAGGGAGCCCTGCAGTATGTGTATGGGCCGTTTTGATTTTTACATCCAGTGCAGTTGTATTTCCCCCTAAACCCATGGGACCAATTCCGGAATCATTAATTTCTTTTAGTATTTCCTGTTCCAGGGAGGCTATTTTTTTATCCGGGTGACGCTTTCCCACCGTACCTAACAATGCTTTTTTAGCCATTTTCATGGCCAGATCAGAAGATCCACCAATTCCCACCCCTACTATTACCGGAGGGCAGGGTTTTCCCTGGGCAGTAATTACGGTATCCACCACAAATTTTTTTACTCCTTCTATCCCTTCACCGGGCAGGGCCATTTTAAGGGCATTATTATTTTCAGAACCAAAACCCTTGGGAAATACGGTAAATTCCAGATAATCCCCATCCACTATCTCCACATCCACCTGGGGAATGTTTTCACCGGTATTATCTCCCGTATTTTCTCGAGTAAAAGGATGCACCACATTGGGCCTTAAAGGAATTTCATGGGTTGCTTTTCTTACTCCCTCTCGTATTCCTTCAATCAGGTTTTCCACCGGCACATTGCCCAGTTTTACAAAAATTATAGGTAAACCAGTATCCTGACACATGGGTATTTCCATTTCCTCAGCAGATTTAATATTATCTAAAATTGCTTTTAGATTCAGTTTTCCCATTTCGGTGGTTTCATCATGATAGGCCTTTTTTAAAGCATGTTTAACATCATCAGGAAGCTTAATGACTGCTTCTTTAAAGAGTTCAAATATGGTTTCTTCTATCTCTTTTTGGGTAATCATGAATAACACCTGTACATTTTAAATAAATTCATAATGGATATTTGGTAAACATACTAAAAAGTAGTGGGGGTATATATTATATGGGGAATATTAATTCAATGGAAAAATTAAAAAAAAATAAAGGATTAAAGCTTTTAGGCAGAATTTAATGCTTCATAATGCCTTTTAGACGCTCTAATTCCTGAGTAATTTTCTCTCGTTTTTCTGAGATTATTTTTTCAGAATCAACAAGTAAGGCCTTAGTAGGACAACTTAAAACGCAGCATGGTTCTTCTAGATCAATACAAAGGTCACATTTACTTGCTATGCCCTTTTCATCCATGGTTACTGCCCCTATGGGACAGGCATCACGGCAAAGTCCACAACCAATACATTTATCTTCCAGAATTACTATGGCTCCATCTGCTTCAGTTATAGCTTCTTCGGGACATATATTCAGGCAGGGTGCTTTTTCAGGAGCACAATGCATGCAAAAGATAGGCACACCATTGATAACTCTAATGGCATTTTGAGGGCAATTACGCTCACATTTCATGCATTCGTTACATAATTCTGGCCTTGAAACTAATTCTTTCATGCTGTGTCTCCTATTGGAATACTTTCTTTGCCCGGGATTTGGCAGTTAACAGGGTCATAATATCCGAACCCTTTTTAGTTTTTTTACCAATTCCAGACATCTTAGCAATGTGTTGTTCTTGTTTTTCAATCTTAAGCTTTTCTGTATCTATAATAGAAATAGCTCTCTGGGAACATGCTTTTATACATGCCGGGGTATCCAGATCAGGACACTGGTGACATTTTTGTGCTTTGCGATCTTCCATTACCACTGCACCAAAGGGACATACTAACATGCACAGCCCACAGCCAATACATTTTTCAGGTAATACGTCCTTGTCTTGAATGGCATCAGTAGGGCATATAGTTTTACAGGGAGCATCCTCGCATTGTTGACAAATTATAGGATAGTAAGCTCCTCCTATTTCCCGAATCATTATTCTGGATGCTCCGTGAAGTTTTGCACATGCTTCTTCACAGTCCATACATCCATCACATAAATCGGGTTGAATTATTAATTTATCCAAGGTCTATCCCCCTTATATTTTCAACTCAGCACACATCTTGTCCACATATTGCTGTATTTTTTCTTTTTCATCGTCTGCAAGGTGCTTAAATCTTTTTTGAGCTTCCAGATATTCATTAACAGGTTTTCTTTGCATAGGTCGATAAGTTACTTTAAACTCACCATCCACTATCTCATAAAGAATCCATGAACCGGTTTCTACAGCTAAACGGCCTAATTCAATAGTTTTAGAAGTATCAAAACCCCATCCGGTGGTACATGGTTGGTGTAAATGGATGTATGCAGGCCCTTCAACTTCTGAAGCTTTTTTAACCTTTTTCATAAAATCTTCGGGATAAGATATGGAGGCGGTGGCTACATAAGGAACTCCATGGGCAGCCATAATCATGGGGATATTTTTCTTTGGTTTATTTTCCCCAAAACTCTCTTTACCATGTGGTGAAGTAGTAGTGGAGGCACCGTAAGGAGTTGCACCACTTCTCTGGATCCCGGTATTCATGTAAGCTTCGTTATCATAACAGATGTAGATGAGGTTATGTCCTCTTTCCATAGCACCGGATAATGCCTGCATACCAATATCTGCAGTACCTCCGTCTCCAGCAAAGACTACCACATTAACGTCTTCTTTTCCCTGTGCTTTAAGGGCTCTTTCTACCCCAGAAGCCACTGCCCCTGCATTTTCAAAGGCTACATGTATCCAGGGAATTTCCCAGGCTGTTTCTGGATAGGGAGTGGTAATAACTTCCAAACAGCCGGTAGGTGAAATAGCCACCGTATTTTTTCCCAGCATTTTAAGTGCTAACCTGACACCAACAGTGGCACCACATCCGGCACATCCCCGGTGACCCGGGGCAAGGAATTCTTCTTCAGGTATTTTCATTTTTAGACTTCCTCCTTTAGTCCAATCCAGGTTATTTCTTTAGTCGGATTACGAGTCTTATTTACGATATCCTCAATATGTTCAGGAGTGATGTCTCTACCTCCTAATCCTACAATGAATCCACAACTTTCCACATCAATGTTGGCTTTAATTTCGGTGTAAAGAGCACCACCCATTCCAAAGCTGATATTTTTGTCTAAAACAGCCACGCGGTCTGCATTTTTTACAGCTTCGTATATTTCCTTTTTAGGGAAAGGCCGATAATTTCTTACTTTTAAAAGACCTACTTTTTCGCCCCGGCCTCTCATATCATCCACAACATCTCTAATGGTACTGCATATGGATCCCATAGCAATTAAAATAATTTCTGCTCCTTCACAACGGTATTGCTCTACAACAGAATAGTCACGACCAAAAATTTCACTGAATTCCTGGTTAACCTTTTCAATGACCTTCTTAGATTTTTCCATGGCCACTTCCATCTGATATCGGGCTTCCATGTAATAATTGGGATCGGTGAAGGTACCTAAAGAACGCGGATTTTCCGGGTCCAGGAATGATTCTTGAGGTTGATATTCGGGTAAAAAGCTATCTACTAATTCCTGGGAAGGTATATCCACTGGCTCCACAGTATGGGTCAGAATAAAACCATCCAAGCACACCATGCTGGGTAAAAGAACATCTTTGTCTTCTGAAATTCTGTAACACCTCAGTATGGAATCCAAAGCTTCTTGCCCATTCTCCACATAAATCTGCATCCATCCCGTATCTCTCTGGGATATGGAGTCCTGATGATCATTCCATATGCTTAAAGGAGCGGCTAAAGAACGATTAGCATTGGCCATTACAATGGGGTTTCTTAAACCTGCTGCGGCAAAGAGGATTTCATGCATCAATGCTAAACCCTGGGATGAAGTGGCGGTAAATACTCTTACTCCTGTTCCAGAAGCACCCACAGCGGCACTTATGGCGCTGTGCTCTGATTCGACCATTATGTATTCTGAGTCGAGATCCCCATCTGCCACAAATTTGGCCAGATATTCCGATATGGAGGTTTGGGGGGTTATAGGGTAAACGGGAATAACTTGAGGTTTGGCCAGCTTTGCTGCATGGGATACAGCATTGTTGGCGGAAATAACTTTAACAACCATTATTCTCTCTCCATTTTAATGGCTTTTACCGGGCATTCTACTTCACATATGCCACAGCCTTTACAGTAGTCATAATCTATATCATAATCTTTGTTAATACAACCTTCTGGACAAAAAAGGACACAGTTATCACATTCGATACATTTTTCTTTATCCAGTATGGGTTTAAAAGTTCTCCAGCTTCCTGTCTTGTTGATTCTGGTACTTCCCGGTTGCTTAACAGTTCCTCCGATGGAATCCATACTAATCACCTTTATTATTAATAATTTATTTAATTATATGTTCATAAGCTGATTTAGCGGCATCAGCATTCTTCTCCCCTATCCTTCCGGGGAAGGTTTCTTTTATAATCTTCACAATTGAATCCAGAGTTACTTCACCGGTTGCACCTGCAAAAGCTCCTAACATGACGGTATTTACTATGGGGAGCCCTAATTTTTCTAAGGCTATGCTGGTAGCATCTATGATTTCTGTTTTAGCTACTGGATTTGATGGAGCTTCTTTATTTGTGTTTAAGATTACCTTTCCTCCATTTTCAATTCCAGAATACACTTCTGCAACTTCTAAAAGACCATCATCCAGTACTACAACGTAATTTGGATTATAAACTTGATATCTTCTTCTTATAGGTTTATCATCAATTCTGGTGAATGCCATGACAGGAGCGCCCCGCCTTTCGACGCCGAAAAAAGGAAAAGCTTGTGTATATTTTCCATCTTCAAAAGCAGCCTTTGCTAGAATCTCAGCTGCTGTAACGGCACCTTGCCCGCCACGTCCGTGAAATCGAATTTCGATCATTTTTTACCTCCATTCCTCATAGTTAATCATTATAAATTTTTAATATATATACGTGATGGTCACCATCTTTTAGTATAGAGGCATAGTTATGAAAGTTCTGATAATCACTGGAAAATTAGCTAGCCAGGTAGTAAAGAAAGTATCTGCGCGTTCTAAGCAAAATGTAGAGATACACGTAGCCAATACTCCCATAGCTGCTTTTTTAACTCCTAAAAAAATAATTAATGAGCTTAATTCCCGAATAGATCTGAATCTTGATGATATAGATATTATAATTATCCCGGGACTTATAAGAAAAGATGCCACCTATATCCAGGAAAAAACAGGTATCCCTTCATTTAAAGGCCCTACTGATGCGGCTGATTTGGATATTGTCCTGGATTTACTGGAAGAACTGGAATTATCTCCCAAAACTTCAGCTGATAAACTAATTGAAGAAGAACAAAGAAGAAAAGCTTTGGAATTTATAGAAAACTTTGAAAAAGATGAAAATTTAATAAAAAAGCTCTTAAAAAAAGATGAAAATATTCTGGTGGGCCAGCTCCCGGTGGGAGAAGATTTTCCTATGAGAGTGCTGGCAGAAATAGCTAATGCTCCCTTACTCACTAAGGATGAATTATTAAAAAGGGCCGAATATTTTGTAAAATCCGGTGCAGATATGGTGGATTTAGGTATGGTGGCCGGAGAAAACTTATCTTCGAAAATACCGGGAATGGTATCTTTAGTAAAAGAACATCTGGGTGATATCCCGCTTAGTATAGATTCCCTTAACCCCCGGGAAATAGAAGTCGCTGTTAATTGCGGGGTGGATATGGTACTCAGTCTGGATCATGGTAATTATGAAGAGTTATTACCTCTCCTGAAGGAGAAAGAAATCCCAGCTGTAATATTACCTACAGATTATAAGCGGGGATGGGTACCGGAAACAGTAGAAGAGAGGATTGATTCTTTAATTGATCTTAAAAAGAAATGTAAAGGCATAGATGTGATTGCTGATTTGATTCTTGATCCTCTGAATAGTAGCAGTATAGTTGATTCCATCCGGGCCATGGGCGATTTTTACCATAAAGAGAAATGTCCCTTATTTTTTGGGATAGGAAATGTCACAGAACTTTTAGATACAGATTCAGTGGGTGTTAATGCTCTTTTATCTGGAATATCCATGGAGTTAGGTGCCAGTATATTATTTACACCAGAAGAGAGTGGTAAAACTAAAGGAAGTGTTTATGAACTGGCAGTATCCTCAAAAATGATGTTTTTGGCTAAAAACAGGGATTCTGTTCCTAAAGACCTGGGTATTAACCTGGTATTTTTCAAAGATAAAAGAAAGGGAGAAAAAGTTCGGGAAAACTTAAAGGTTCCAGTACTTAAAGCCAAGGAAGCTAATAAATTTAGGCAGGATCCCGCCGGAAGTTTTAAGATAATGGTAGATGACGGTCAAATTAAAGTGGTTCACTACTTAGACACCGAACCTACCCTGGCCCTGATAGGTGAAAACGCTAAAATTTTATATGAAAATATATTGGGGCGCAATCTGGTCTCAAATTTAGAACATGCAGCATATCTGGGATCTGAACTTCAAAAGGCCGAAATAGCTTTAATAACTGGTAAAAATTATATTCAGGATTTCGAATTATTCAAAAAACCATTTCTATTACATTAAGCCATGCTAAATGCCTTAGATCATTAATTCACCACTTCATATTTTTAATTCAACATAACTATTAATTTAATATAAGGCGGTTGTACCTTAAAACTTGAAAATAGGGATGTTTTACAATAACCATCCCCTGGAGACTAATAATGAATTGCACCAAATGCGGTAAAAAAGAGGTAATGATGGAGAGGAAACACTCCGGTCAGAGGCTATGCCCCGAATGCTTTATTTCAGGAATCCAAAAAAAGGTTCTAAAAGATATCCGCAAATATGGCCTTATTGAAAAAGGGGATAAGGTTATGGTGGCTTTATCTGGAGGCAAAGACAGTGTCATGCTACTGGATATTTTAAGCTCCCTTCAAAATAGAGGAATAATTGATTTGATGGCTGTTACCATTGATGAAGGAATTCAAGGATACCGTCAGGACGGAATAAAAATTGCAGAAAATCATGCCCGCCGGCTGGGGATTGAACACCGGGTTGTCAGTTTTAAAGAATACTTTAATATATCTCTGGATGAAATAATGGCCCTTCCCTTTCCCCGGGGAGCCTGTACCTACTGCGGAGTTTTCCGGCGATGGCTTATAAATAGAACTGCGCGAGAAATGGGTGCCACTAAAATTGCCACCGGACATAACCTGGATGATGAAACCCAGTCCATTATGATGAACTATCTGGAAGGAAACATTGAAAACCTCAGGAGAATTGGTCCCCGTTCCCATCCTAAAAGTGATAAGTTCATTGTCAAAATCAAACCAATAGGTGAAATTCCGGAAAGGGAGGTGGGATTATATGTGGTGGCCAAAGGACTGGAAGTACATTTTGCTGGATGTCCTTACTCCCAGGAATCATTCCGGGCTGAAATCGGGGAAATTATAAAAAATTTATCAAAAAACCATCCCACCATAATGTATTCTACTTTACGCGGATTCCATAAGATAAAAACCGCCCTTAAAAAGGAAGATTCCCGAAATTTCACCATGGATAATTGCATAAAATGTGGAGAACCATCTGCACAGGAACTTTGCCGGGCCTGTGTATTCTGTGAAGAACTGGAAAAGAAAAAAACTCATTAAATTACAACAGGGCATGTGATCTTCATAAAGAGAGTATGCTCAAAAGGTGAATAAGCAAGTTAACATTTAAGTTACCATACCGTTAAATTTCATTAATTACTGGTAATTAGTAGAGAGGATAAGAATGAAATTTACTCTTATAAATAATAAAAAAACAGAACAACTTTCATTTAAAAATAACTTAACCATAAAAGAATTACTGGATCAAATTGAAAAACCATTAGAAACAGTTGTAATTAAAAAAAATGGTCAGATTGTCCTGGAAGATGAGATAATTCAGGAAGGAGATATTATTGAGGTTATCCAGATAATTTATGGGGGATAACTTTTGATTCTGATGTTATCAGGATTATTTTATTTTAAATTAATTAGATTCACTGGATATCGGGAGTTATAAATATGAAAGTTTACTATGAGTGTGCGTCCTGTTTTTTACGACAGTCCAGAGAAGCTCTGGAACTGGCCACAGATGATGAAAACTTAAAAATAGAAATCACTGAAAAGATTATTCAATTACTATCAGATGAATTCAAAAAAGGCGCACCATCCAATGTAATCGGAACCAGGATGCATCGCCTGATAAAGGATTTGAGTGGGAATCCTGATCCCTATTTACAGGAGAAAAAAAGAGGAAATCGTATAGCTGAAAAATTCCAGGAAGAGGTTGGTTATTTACTAAAAAAGGATTCTTCTTTAATAAATTATATTAAAGTCGCCATTGCAGGTAATTTACTGGATTTTGCTGCTATGGGAGTAAATTTTGACCCTTCAGCAGTGATATTAGAAAAAATTGCAGAGCCCTTAATAATAGACCATAGCTCTTATCTGGAAGAGGCCTTACATGAAGCGAACTCCTTACTCTATCTGGCAGATAATGCTGGTGAAATTGTTTTTGATAAAATGCTCCTGGAAAAACTACTAGAATACAATCTGGATATAACGGTAGCAGTCAAAGAAAAACCTATCCTCAATGACGCCACCATGGAAGATGCCCTGGAAATCGGTCTGGACCGAATGGTCAAAGTGATTAGTACCGGAACCGATTCAGTTGGCATAATTTATTCTCAAATTTCTCCAGAATTTAAGGAATTGGTGGATGGGGCAGAACTTATAATCTCCAAGGGCATGGGGAACTATGAAGGACTTACCGAAATGGAACTGGGAGAAAAAAAAGTATTCTGTCTTTTAAATGTAAAGTGCAGTGCTATTTCCAGGGATATAGGGGCCGAAGAAGGCTCTGCAGTGGTTTTGAAACTTTAAGTGAATTAATTTTTTATTAGTATAATGCAAAACTTAAATTAAGAGAATATTCTAAGAGTTATCATGAAAAAATGGATATTATTTGCGGCTGTTTTTACCCTGGTTATGGTGGGTATTTTCGCTTTTATTGGATCACAAATGTCCCCTGATACTAATGATGCAAATTCAGAAGATATATCACAGAGTAATGCGGAATTCAGATGGTATACGGATTTAAATTCTGCTATTTCCGCAGCCGAAAAAACCAATAAACAAATATTCGCAGTTTTTACTGCAGACTGGTGTCCGGCCTGTGTGGAGCTGGAATCAAGAACTCTTTCTAAACCGGAGGTTCAAAAGGAAATGGCTCGAAAGTATATTCTGGTTAAGATTGATGTGGATAGCAACCCTCAACCCTCCTCCCAATATAGAATATTTAGCCTACCGACTATGCTGATAATGGATTCTAATGGAAATGAAATAAGAAGAATAGAAGGCTACATTACTGCAAATCAACTTTTAAGCCAATTATAATTTAGTTTTTCCATTTTTTAAATATATTTGAGGTTCAGTATGGAAATAGCCCCCTTAATATCATTTTTGGCAGGTATGGCTTCAGTCGCATCTCCCTGCGTACTGCCGGTGATTCCCTTACTGGCAGGATATGTACTCACCCGGAATAAAAAACTTGAAATTTTATTCTTTGTTCTGGGCTTAAGCACCATTTTCCTGGCAGTGATTACTTTAACCCTTATATTCACCGCCGCAGTAAATTATTACCTTTATTACATCCGCATAATCGCTGCTTTAATACTCATAGTTATGGGAGTCTTGTTTCTCTCAGGGAAAAATGTATTCAATCTATCAGTAAATGTAAGTCAAAATTCAAAAAAAGGGATATTTGGTTCTTTTATTTGGGGAGTTATAGTTTCCCTGGCATGGGCTTCATGTTACACTCCCTATTTAATCTCCCTGATTGCTTTTAGTGTTTCTACAGGAGATACCTTTTTCACGGCTTTAAATTTATTATCCTATGTATCTGGATTTTTTATAACCCTTTTATCCCTTGGTACTTTAATTTCATTTATAAATATCACCAAACTGGCCAATTATTCCCGGCCTATAGGTTTAATCTCAGGATTATTAATTATTTCCACCGGTATGTATCTTTTATGGCTGATTATTTAATAAAATGAACTAAATCAGTTTTTAAGGTGCTAAAAAATTACCTAACTAAATTTTCGGGGAAAGTAAGCATATACCTAAAGAGGAGGGACTTCAAATTAAAGTGGGATTTATTGGATTTGGAGAAGTGGCATCGACTTTAACTATAGAACTACTAATAAACGGGGCAGAGGTTTTCACCTGTGTGGAAGGCAGGAGTGATTTTAGCCGGAATTTAGCCCAGGAGAAAAATGTTAACACCGTTCCCACTAATGAGGCGCTGGCTCAAAAAGTAGATATTATCCTATCTGCAGTTACACCTGCGGCTGCTATTGATGCGGCTGCATCAATTGGTACTAACTTCAAGGGGACCTATGTGGATATAAATAATGTCTCTCCTGAGGTGGTTAAAAGTGCACTGCAACATATAAAACAGGGTAAAGTGGTAGATGCAGCAATAATAGGGAGTGTGAACCGAAAGAAAGTACAAATACTGGCTTCCGGAAAAGATGCTCCGGAGTTTGCCCAGCTGAATGATTTTGGATTAAATATTAAAATTATTGGCACAGAAATCGGCCAGGCTTCCGGGATTAAGATGCTGCGAAGCTCATATACTAAGGGTGTGTCTGCTCTTTTATGGGAAACATTTTATGCCGCCTATAAAATGGGAGTTGATGAAGAATTATTTGATGTTATTGGAAATACAGAAGGGTCTGAATTTAAAAAATCAGCAATATCACGAATGATAAGTACAGCATTCCATGCTTCAAGGCGCCAGGAAGAAATGAAAGAGGTGCAATTAGCTTTATCCCTTTTTGAGGATCCTGTTTTGGCTAAATCCACCGAAAGAAAATTCCACCAAATAGCTCAAAAACTAAAAAGACTGGATAAAAAACCAGATACTTACCGGGAAGCCTTTTTATTATGGGAAAAATTATAAGTTCTCTATTAATTATTATTAAAAAAGCTTATTTTAGAGTTAAAACATAATCATTATACGTAGAGATAGTTACTAAAAGGAGGATTTATTCATGACCCAACAAGAACAACTCCAGGACTGCAAAAAAACACTGGAAGAATTGGTGGGTAAAAATGTCAAAAATGTAGAATTTGAATCTTCAGAAGATTGCTGGAGGATATATATACACACTGACCAGGGTAAAATTGTAATGTCCTTTTGTAAAGGATGGGCCTGTCCGGTGGTGGAACACAGATCACTTAAAACTAAAAAAAAATAAGTAATTAACCGGGTGTTATTTTATTCTTTCCAGGTTTGGTTAAATGGCAGGATATTTTTTTTTTGGCTAGTTGATGGTAAACATATATTAAAATTGTTTAATTTGATTTACCCACATATATTCGGATTCTAATTCCTCTGGCTTTTTTAATTACCCTGGCACTTACTGGTATAAACTGGGAATCAAGTAAAAGCCTTAAATAGGTTACCATTACTCCTGGAAGTTTTAAAGGGCTTTTAATTTTCTTACCCTCTGTTCTTAGTTCACAGGCCAGGAGCCCATTTTGATCCACATAGATATTAGCTGGTAAATCATCTTTTAGATAATCCACTTCAAAACTTCTCACACTTAATCCTGCATCAAAGGCCAGGGGTGATGAATCTTTTATTTTTTCACCATTCATGAATTTTTGATGAGCTTCAGATGATTTAAAACCTTCTTCACTTTTTTTAGCCACAAACCATGATCTTTCAATAACTTTTTCTATGGTCTGATCAGGGGGTACTATTCCCTTCTTCTCATAACTCCTTATAAGATGTAGAACTTCCTCTTTGGATATATCTTCTTCCAGTGCACTTATAGCCAACCGGGTCAATACTGGCCCATATCCTGCTCTTCTAAAGGCAGCCCATATTTGATCTTCCTGTCGGTACACTCTTCCTTTAATAATGGAGTTTATGGCATCTGCATTTAAATGTGCAATTTGCATCAAACTGGACCGGGAATAGGTATTCATTCTCTTGGTTATAGCTTCCAGATTTCTCCCGGGGGCCACATTACCCTTTTTTATTTCCCTTTCCAGAATTTTAGTGGTGGTGTGGGGAAGAAGGCTTTTTACTTCTGGAGGTATCTTCATATCATTTTCCACAATAGCTCTTCTTATTTCCCTTCCAGATATCTTACCTCCCATTTCCAGTTCAGGTATGATATGAAACTTCATCTTTTTTTTATATTTTTTATATAAAAATTCATTAACTGCAAACCAGCGAATAACATTTCGGTTAGGAAGATTACGGGGTATCCCACTGAATATTTCTTTTTTTGCAAATTTTTTAGCATGTTTTATGATGGTGGGGGTGGATACATTGGCAGCATCCACATAATCTACTACCCCATCTTCAATCATCATGGCAATACGGATAGGAACGGTATAAGCCAGGGTTAATCGGTGGTGCAATCCTTCAATGGGAACCACTCTATCTGCCCCTGCTTCAAGGGCCATTTCTTTTCGGGCCTCATAACTAACAAAAAATGGAGCATGGTTAGCACTAAAGCCCTTGTTGAGGTATATTACTACCTCATCCCCGGTTTCTTTCCCTATTTCTTTTCCCTTTTCAATCAATTTCACATGACCCTTATGCACCGGGTCAAAATCGGCACTAATTCCTATCACGATTACACTTCACAAATCTGGATATATATAAATTCAATCATTATTCATTCTTAATTTATTATTGGGAAATATATAAGACACCTTATCTATTTTTTCTACTTTAACTGTTATTAAAACCTGATTTAAAAATAAAAAAAGGGGTTTGTATTTATTTATTCAAATATTCGAAATATTCCCGTAACTATTAACCAGATTCCAATTAACATACCTAAATACATGGGATCAAAGGCATAGGTACCGAGAATTATATAAATTATACCTAAAATAATTCCGATTACTCCAGGCCAGATACCGATTTTAGATTCTTTACTACCAATTAAGGCTATAAAACCAGCAATTACCAGTAATATACCTGCCAGATACAGGATAATAGCCGCCACAAAACTGAACAAGGCGGGATTAAATATTAAACCTATGGCTAATATGAGAGTTATAATACCCAGCACCAGGTTAAGCAATCCTCTGGTAAAACTCAAATCAAGACTGGCCATACCCAGGGCCATAAACCAGACGGCCAGTATAATCAAAGAGAAACTCACTATCACACTGACAGTTACAACTCCTAAAAGAGGAAAAGAAATTACAATTAGACCTAAAATAATGGCTAAAATTCCACTTACCGTATTTTTCATTTTTCCACCTCCACTACAATTAACAAACCCCTGATTTTTTATTCTAGCCGATGTGGTTAATATGATTTTTTAAAAGTGGATGAATTTAGTGAAATTTAATATCTTATTCTGGTTGTAGAACGACCAATATCACAAAAACTACTTTCTACTTGCCATTGATTTTTACAGTCACATTCTAATTCTTTTACCGGAATTTGATCCAGATTAGAATCAATTATCATTTGCTTTAGCTTAGAATTACATTTTTTGCAGTTATAAGGGCCTCTTCTACTTCCAAAACCAGAAGTATCCATTATAGCAGGAATATTAACTTTTTCACGGACCTGGTTTATGATTTTAATAGTGCTCCATATCCATGGCGGTTGATAAGATCCTTTACGCCATAGTTCTTCAATTAAAGTACCTTTGTGGATGGTAGCCGGACAAAAAGAAATCCTATCTATACCTGCCTTTTCGGCATAAATAGCACTATCAATTGCTTCTTGTATGCCCTGCTTTTCTGAAGTTAAAATAGGCTTCACAAGAATATAGGCTTTTGATCTTACTTTATATTCTGATTTAAGGTCTTTTATTATTTCAACTGCTTGTTCAAAGTCTTTTTTGGAAAAACCTTTATTTATTTTATATTCCCGGGTATGGTCGCTGGCGGATTCAAGCCCCATACTGATTTCAAATATTTTATCAGGAAGATAAGAACAGCACTCCTTAATTATCTCTCTATTCACATATTCTGGTCGGGATTCTACCACCACTTCTGCCACGTTTTCAATTTCACCCAGGGTTTGCAAAATCTCTCTCCGGGCTTCAACAGGCATCTCATCAGGATTCAAGAAACTACCGGATGTGAAAATTTTAACTGCAGTGGGTTCTTCCAGGGTATGTTTATCCATTATTTCATGGAATAGGGGGATAATATCTCGTGCAGGAACATTTTCTACATGGGAATCATTAATATAACTGCACATGGTGCAACCACCACTTTCAGATAAGGCCCAGGAACATCCACCGGTGGGCAAAATCATGAAAAGGGTAGGGCCTCTTCCCTGGTATAATAAGTCTTCCTGATACCAGCTGGTAGATAATTCTTCAGGGGATCGCTTTTTAACTTTTTTTAGAGATTTATTTCTAATTTCTCTGGTTAATTTTTTTATTTGCATGGTTTTTTACCTGATTTAGAATGATCAGCACCCTTCTATATTAGTACGATGTAATCATTATCTTATTTTTTAATTAATTTATCCTTACTTCTAAAATTAAATAATTATTTATTAGAAAAATAAGCCGAAACTATAAAGGACACTATAATTATTCAGTTTTTAAACTTAATAAAATATATTTAACTATCTTTATTATTATTCTATATAATTTTAACAATAATTATATTAATTTCCGTAATTAAAATATGTTTATATATTATCCCGATTTTCAGCATCCTTCAATTAATTATTTAAACTGGGGGTCTTTAATTTAAAAAAATAAACGTTAAATCAGTTTTAAATAAGCACAAACATCGTGATAGTCTTTTTTTAGAAGACTACACTTTAAATCCTTATATGGGCTGCTCTTTTAACTGCGTATATTGTTATATTCATGGTAGCAAATATGGTGAACATATTCCCTCCCAGCTTACTGCCAAAATTAATGCCCCTGAAATTCTTTATCGTCAACTAAAAAACAGAGCTCGAAAAAAAGAACATGGAATTATTGCCCTGGGTTCTGCAACAGATCCATATTTACCCCAGGAAGAAAACCTGAAAATTACCAGGGAACTTTTAAAAATCATCCATCGCTTTCATTTTCCATTAAACCTGTTTACTAAATCCACCTTAATTTTCCGGGACCTTGAAATTTTAAAAAAAATTGATAATTCTGCTCATTTACCTCCGGACTTGATGCCTCAATTAAAACAGGGGGTCATAATATCTTTTTCCTTTTCCACTGTTAATGAAAAAATTGCTGCTATTTTTGAACCAGATGCACCATCTCCCTGGGAACGCTTAGAAACCATGCAAAAGTTTAAAGAAGAAGGCTTCCTTACCGGGGCTTGCTTAATGCCACTTTTACCCTTTATTTCTGATTCAGAAGATCAACTGGATATAATGATAAAGTCGGTAAAAGAATATGGTGGGGACTTTGTAATTCCCGGGGCCTTGACTCTTTTTGGTGATAAGCCTCATGATTGCAGGGTCAGATATTATGAGGTGTTAGAAGAATATTTTCCAGAACTGATTCCTAAAACCAGGTCTATATTTAAATCTAAATCTTATCCTTCTTCTAAATATCAGATTAAAATTTATAATATGGTGGCAGATATTGCTAAGAAGCACAGAATACGCAATAAAATTATTTCAGAATAAATATTAATACTTTATGGAATTGATAAAGACTTTAAAAAAAATAAAAAGAGAATAGAAGAATCAAAAAGATTCTTCATTAATTTTAGAAGGTTTTAATTACTTCTCCCATTAATTTAATGGATTTTTCCTTGTCAGGTCCTATTGGGGAACCAACCACATACTGGGTTACTCCTTGTTCACCTAAAGCTTCAATCTTAGGTATTAAATCATCAGGAGTTCCTACAATAGAGAACGCTTCCATCAAATCGTCAGTTACAGCTCCAATAGCTCCACCGAAGTCACCTTTACCTATCATTTCTCCGATTTTTGCTCCGGTGTCTGGTGCCAGTCCGTGTCTTTCTAAAACAGGTGGTGGTGATCCTGCAGCAATAAATGCCACCACAATCTTGGCAGCTCCTAATGCTTTTCCTGCGTCATCATCAATG
>NZ_CP058560.1:1655000-1810000 GCF_018141185.1 Methanobacterium alkalithermotolerans
AAAATCACCTTCATCCGTCTGGAACTCGAAAAGATAATCTGCAGCTTTTTTTAGGGATTCATGGTTTTTATTTAACCCATACTTTTCCACCAGCTCACTTAAAATTAGATAAGTCTGGTATTGGGTGTAGTCCACCTGGGATATTTTCCCCTCAGAAGGATATTTCCAGGATCCATTGCTTTTTTGTTTTTTTAAGGATTTTTTTACTGCTGGTAATTCCCATAATATTTCAATAGATTCCACCTTTTTATCTAAAAGATCACGTAATGTAAAATATTTTATAGCCTCATTTTTTTTTAAAAGTACAGGGACCGGATTTAATTTTAATTCCTCTTGCCAGGGCATCATTTAAATCACCTATTATCTAAATAGCCTTATAATAAAATTAATGGACCTATAGGGAAATATTTTTTTTTAAATAGTTATCGTGGGTATTAGTAATTCTTCAAATCATGGTTCAATGATGGGAATCATTTCATATGTTCTTTTATCATGCCCCACTAATACTAACCTTTATGGTGCACCGGGTTCAAATAAATATACAACCACCGGGCGGTGCAGGGTATTTTACAATTAGCATCAATCTAAGGGTTTTTATAGTTTTTATTGGAGGCCAGGTTCATGTTATATGGAATCGTTGATATCGGTTCAAATACCGTCAGATTAAATGTCTATCACTGTAAAAAAAATGATATAAACCTTATTTTTTCCAAAAAAGAAAATTTAGGTTTAGTTTTTTTTATAAAAAAAGGTAAATTAAGTGCTAAAGGCCTGGAAAAACTGTTAACCTTTCTTAAAAAAATCAAAAAAGACCTGCATATTTTAAAAATTCATCATTACCGCTTTTTTTCCACAGCAGTACTTCGAAATATTGAAAACCGTGCTGAGGTCATGGACCTGATTAAAAAGGAAGTGGGCCTGGAAATTGATTTATTATCTGGTGAAGAAGAAGGAGAATTAAGTTTCCTGGGATCTATTTCCTCTCTTAATAATAACCAGGGGATACTCATTGATTTAGGGGGAGGAAGTGTTGAGATTGTACTTTTTAAACATAAAAAAATAATAAAAAACTGCAGCATCCCTATCGGATCTTTAAAAATGTATAAAGAGTATGTTTCTGGCATTTTACCAGATAAAACCGAGTCAAATCTAATTAAAGAAAGAACCATTCTGGAACTAGAAAAAACAGGAATAAATCATCAAAAGGCGCATTTCATGTGTGGAGTGGGAGGCAGTATCCGTACTATTGAAAAAATATTAAGGGATTTACACTTACAGCACAAGAAAGATGATTTAATAGATGTTAAATTATTAAAGAAGCTGCACAAACAATTAAGCCCGGATGATAAGAAAAGCCATGATAAAATTTTAAAGATTAAACCCTCCAGAATTCATACTCTGGTCCCGGCTTTAATAATTCTAGAAACAATAACTTCTTATTTCGGCTGTGAAGTGATACAAACCAGTAAGAATAGTGTAAGAGAAGGATATTTATTTAAAAAAATATTAAATAGGTAGCAAAATGTCTAAAGGAGACTATAGCTATACCCAAAATCGTGAATTATCCTGGTTAAAATTTAATCTTCGGGTTTTAGAAGAAGCTGAGGATGATTCTGTTCCTTTGTTAGAACGCTTAAAATTCATATCTATTTTTACCAGTAATCTTGATGAATTCTACATGGTTCGTTGCGGGAGTTTATATGATTTATCCCTGATAAAAGAGGACTATGTGGATAATAAAACCGGATGGAGTGCACAGGAACAATTAGATGCTATTTTTGATAGAACCATATTCTTATATGAACGTAGAGATGAGGTATTCTCTACTTTAAATAATCTTTTAAAAGTAGAAGGGATACATGACCTTGGCTTTAATGATTTAACTAAAAAAGAAATCAGCTTTACCAAAAAATATTTCTTCAACTGTATTCTTCCCCTTCTATCTCCTCAGATAATTGATATTCATCACCCCTTTCCTCATTTATTAAACAAATCTTTGAATATCATGCTCATCATGAGAAAAAAGGGTAAATTATTATATGGCCTGGTTCCCGTCCCTTCTGCTCTACCTCGAATTATTTTTTCTCCCCGGGATAAACTCCGTTTTATTTTAATGGAAAAAATAATACTGCAATATGTGGATGAAATTTTTTCCAACTATAAAGTGGAATTTAAAACCATAGTCTCGGTTACCCGCAATGCAGATATCAGTTTATCTGATTTGCAAATAGATGAAGATGAAGACTACCGGGGGTACATGAAAAAAATCTTAAAAAAAAGAACCAGGTTAGCACCAATCCGGCTGGAACTCTACCAGCATTCTGATCCCCGTTTAATAGACTTTTTATGTGATCAACTGAATCTGGCCCCTAATCAGGTTCAAATCTCCCACACTCCCCTGGACATGGCCTATGTGTTTGAATTATATGACCATATTGAATCGGTAAATGAATTACTATTCCACCAATTATCTTTTAATCCCTTTTATCCTAAAATACCTGAAAGATTAAAAGAAGGAAAGATCCTTCCCCAGCTAAAAAAAAGAGATATTCTACTTTTCTATCCTTTTGAATCAATAGAGCCTTTTTTAAGATTATTAAAAGAGGCAGCTAATGATGAAAATGTAATATCCATTAAAATTACTATTTATCGGGTGGCCCGGTCTTCTTCTATTATCAAATATTTATTAGAAGCACGGGAAAATGACAAGGAAGTAACGGTTTTAATTGAACTTAGAGCCAGATTCGATGAAGCAAACAATATCCACTACGCGGGCTTATTAGAAGAAGCAGGCTGCACCGTTTTATATGGCTTTGAAGAGTACAAAGTACACTCCAAAGTTTGCTTAATTACCAGAAAAGAAAGAAATAATATCCAGTACATCACCCAGATGGGTACCGGGAATTATAATGAAAGAACCTGCAAATTATACACCGACTTAAGTTTTATCACCACCAGTAAGGTTATCGGGGAAGATGCCATGCTATTTTTTAAGAATATGGCCATCTCTAATTTAAATGATGATTATGAAAAACTATTAGTAGCTCCTTTTGGTTTCAAATCCCAATTAATTGAAAAAATAAACCAGGAAATCGAAAAAGCCCATAAAAATCTCCCGGCCAATATTATCATGAAAATGAATTCTTTCTCAGATAGAGAATTAATTGACATGTTAAATAAAGCATCCACAGCAGGAGTTAAAATTAAATTAATAATAAGGGGTATTTGTTGCATAATTCCGGGATTAAAGGGCAAAACTGAAAATATTGAAATTATCAGCATCGTGGGTCGTTTTTTAGAACACTCCCGGATTTATTGCTTTGGTACTGGAGAGGATACTTCCATATATCTATCCAGTGCAGATTTAATGGTTAGAAATACTGAAAAAAGAGTGGAAGTGGCCTTTCCAATTGAAAATCCCATCTTAAAAAAAATGATAATGCACCTGCTGGAGCTACAGCTCCAGGACAATGTTAAGGCCCGGAAAATTAATGCTAAAGGTGATTATGAAAAAATATATACCTGGGGTGAGCCCGTTGACTCTCAGAAATATTTCATGAATTATGATTTTTCAAAAATAGAAGAAGAATATGCACTAAAAGCATCATTTTACTCCCGATTAAAGCATCTATTCAAATAATATGATATTATTTAACATTTAAATCCCTATTTTTTTATATATCCTCACCTTATCCCATTTATTAATCTTCCAACTACATCGGGCCCAGGATTAGAGTATCAATTTATTTTTAGAATTCAAAAACCAGCCTTTAAATTCATTCATCCTTTATTTTAATGATGGAATCCCTAACTGATTCCTATAAGTTACATTCACTTAACTATTTCATTAAAGAAATAACCATCCAGAATCCTAAAATGGCACTCAGGGTAAATCCAATAACTCCTAAAAAAGGCAAACCCAGAATCAGAATTCCTTTATCACTTAGTATGGTTAAAGAGGAACCAATTAACAGTGCTGATATGATAAGGGCCATGGAGATCTTATTACTTATTCTTTCCAGGTCTTTATGCTCTACTTCCAGGGTGAACTTACCTTCCTCTATTTTATAGAGGGTGCGGTTGATGGAGCGGGGTAATGTTTTTAGAAGATGCTCTACTTCAAATATATTGTCCTTAATAAAATCAACCAGCTTAAATGGACTGAATTTCTTTTTAACGATTTTTATGGTCATTGGTTTTAGTATTTCCACTGCATTGAATTCAGGATCCAGCTGCAAACCCAATTCTTCCAGCATGGCAATACCACGGGCCATTAAAACAAATTCACGAGGTAAAGAAACACCGTATTTTCTCATTAAAGATACCAGATCCTCCATTCCTCCCTGAATACCTTTTAATTCAGTTCCATAGTACCTGTACATTAAATCAGTGAGGTCGTATTTTAAGGATCTACTTCGGGCATCTTGTTCCAGAATATCCATATACATTAACTGGTTAATAATGCCATTAACATTGGTATCCATGAAATAAATGAATAATTCTGCCAGATTCTCCTGGAAATCAGCATCCAGAATTCCCATCATACCAAAGTCTAAAAAACAGATTACATTATCCTCCAAGATATAAATATTGGCAGAGTGGGGATCGGCATGGAAAAATCCATCTATCATTATCTGCTTAAAATAGGATTCAACCCCCCTTCGAGCAATTAACTTAGGATTAAATTCCTGGGGATGGAGTACCACCTCTGATACTTTAGTACCTTTAACCAGCTCCATGGTCATTACTTTAGGAGTACAGTAAGGAGCATGGGTACGGGGAACATAAACATAGTCCACATCTTTAAAATTGTTATTAAAAACATTAATATTCCTTACTTCCTGAATATAATCAATTTCTTTTAAAATAGAGCGTTCAAATTCATTAACTATTCCAGGGAGATTATAATTACGTGCCGGGGGTATGAATTCATCTATCCGTTTGGCTAAAAATTTCATCATACTTAAATCAGTTTTTACCAGTTCTTCTACACCTGGTTTTTGTATTTTAACTGCTACCTCCCGATTATCATTTAATACAGCCCGGTGAACCTGCCCAATAGAAGCTGAAGCCAGGGGTTCTTCATCAAACTCTAAAAATAAATTTTCTAAACGATCTCCCAGTTCACTTTCCACCACTTTGCGAATCAACTTAAAATCAAGGGGGGGATTATCATCCTGCAACTTGGAAAATTCCCGGGCAAAATCATCTCCCACCAGATCAGGCCGGGTACTTAAAGTCTGACCTAATTTTATATAAGTGGTTCCTAATTCCTGCAAAACCTGTCTTAATCTAACTGGAAGAGTTTCATCCAGTTCTTCAATGGATTCATATTCATAGGAATGATCTATTAGGGGTATCTTACTTTTTAATTGAATTTTTATGGCCACAAAACCAAAATCATACTTATTAAGGACAGTAATAATCTCATTAAGTCGCTTCAAATTAGGCTTATTACTTCTCCAAAGTTTCATATATAATAGTTATATCTGGATTTAAATAAATTTTAGCCTTAAAATCAAATTAAAACTTCTCCAACATTTTACGGTATACTTCCTTTAAATCTCCCTGTGAACGATTATAAATCATCCTTAAAATTAATTCGGGAGTACTACGGGCCATGTAATTAATACGGGGTGTACGATCCACAATTAAATTATAATCCTCATCCAGCCCACTGGCTTCAATTCCATCCACCCTCACGGTGGAATGTTTCATCAGTTCCCGGGCCATGTGGGTGACTATAACGGCAAAGGAATTAGAATTTTGTATAAATTCGATGAAACTGGATATGATTTTTACTGCTGCTTCTAATTCAGTTATAGCCTCTAATTCATCCAGAAGAATCAATTTTTCACTATCTTTAATTACAATGGGCATGAAAGTATGGAGGAATGATTCAAATGCACCGGCATCCAGGGATCTTTTTTTAGAAAAAAAGTAAATCTCATCTAAAATTTTCACCCGGGCATTTTTAGCACAAACCGGAAGCCCCATCTGGGTCATAATCGATATCTGGGCCAGAGTTTCCAGTAAAGTGGTCTTTCCTCCACTATTAGCTCCAGTAAGTAAGGCCACATTTTCGGGATAAGAAAGATGATAATCTATTCTCTGCACATCCTCTTCCTGGGCCAGGTTTAAATGTAAGGCACCCTCCAGGGAGAATTCATCACTAATCTCCGGCACCTCCAACTGGTAGTAATGGGCAAAACATCCCAGTGCAAATTCATAATCAAATTCCAGGGCTTCTGATATTTCTTTTTCGACTTTTTCTTTTAATAAAGAAAGCTGGCCTGCTGCTTTAACCTTTTTATCAAAAGCTTCTATCTGGTAACGGGATATCTCCCTTTTTTTAATTCTTTCTACTTCCTGCTGGTCTATCTCCAGGGGGTAGGTGGGAAAGAAAGGATCAAACTCCACACCAGTTTCAATTTTTATTTGATCCCTTGCTTTCCTGATAACCTGATCAAATATTTTTTCTATCTTGGGGGGCAAACCCTGATTTAAAAGGTGCAGAACTTCATCTCCTTTAAGATCCACTTTTTTAATGGATTCTTTTAATATACCATCTGCCTCTACCCTGGCCTTTTTAACCACCTTATCAAAATCTATTTCCCGGGATTCCAGTCCCTGTAAGGTGGATAGTATTTCCATTACTTCCCCCAGCACACTTTCTTTTTTTAGAATTCCTCTAAGTTCCAGCACCTGGCGGAAAATATCCTCATTATCTTTAAAATAATTCAATTCCACATCCGGTATAATTTCAGCCATATCTGCTTGCAGGGATATCATAATCACATTACCAGCATCATCTAATTCTATCTCCCCACTGGAGTAAAGATAGAACACCGTTTCATACTGCTGTATCTCCCTAGATTCCACATTACTAATCACCGGGTAATATTGATTAATCCCTATCTCCATCAAATAATCCATATCTTCCTGATTTTCTACTAGAATGGCCTTTGAAGGATCATATAATGGTTTAGAATTTTTAGGAAGGTGTAAATTTTTAAGAAGGCCAGTTACTTTCTCTAAAGGTAAAGTAGACACCATTTTTCGGGATTTATTTACTAAATCCAGTCGCTTCTGTATTAATTCCCGGTGGGTTGTAGGGGCCAGCAGCAAAATTTTATTGCGGGCATGGCTGGTGTGAGCATACTCCATTATTTTTTCTATAATCTCTTCATATAACTGCCTGGATCGATCTGTTTTTAAAAATTTTTGAGCAGGATTACCTAAAAGTCCATTTACTATTTCAATGGCTTTTCTTTGACTAATTCCTTCAATAGAGGCTAATCTATCTACTTCATAATTTTCAATAACCTTCACCAGCTCTTCTTCTCCACCCAGTTTCAAAATAATCTTCTGGGCCATCCGTTCCCCCACCCCTTTAATAGTGGTGAGATCCAATTTTTCTGCCATGCTTTTTTCCTTTAATAGTTGCTTAATATAAAATTATAACCGCCTTAATTCCACAAATAGTTTTTTCCTAAATTTTAAATTTTATCTTTTTAATTTATTTTTCCAATCCTCGCCTGAAATTACCGGAAGTTAGGCCGCCCTGGGAGATATTTTTTATGCGCCTTTTAATCTGCTTTAAATCATGTTTAAAATCGGGGGAGCTTAAACTGGATAATGCTTCCTGATACAAAGTCAACATCTTCTTCAGGTAGGCACCGCTTTTTCCCCGGGCATCTAAGGCGAAATTATTAATCCCAATTTTAATTAAAAAAGGCAAATAATCCACCAGACAGGTCTCCACAGAATTTAAAATAACAGTATTGCAATCTGCACCTATTTTAACTGGAAAAACATGATTTTTCTTGTCTTTCAGGGCCCAGTATGCGGAGGAAAGGTTGGTCTTAGTGGTGAGACTTTTAAGTAAATCCACTGTAATTAGACCTTCTTTACTTAGCAGGGATTCAATATTGCCCTGAACCACCAGTTCCATATCTTTTGAATCCTCTTGTAGGGAAGAACATAGCTCTGCCAGGTCCTTTTTAGAAAGTTCACCAGAAAGGGTAAGGGTAGAAAATAAGGGCACTAACTTTTTTAAACTAAAACTGTTCCAAATATTAAGGGCTGCTGAACCATATATTGCCCTATCTGGATATTTTTTTTGAATATAATCCGCGGTACCGGGATGGGATACCATTATCCCTAATTCCGGGGGGCTTTTTTCTAAAACATCTTTAAAGAATTTTAAAAGCCCTGGATGGGTGATGGAGGGCCACTTCCAGACTAATTGAACAGAAGATGATTGGCTTAAATACAGGGCCTCTTTTAACATATTTAACATATTATCCCGACTATACAGCAGAGGACGCTTATTTTTCATTATACACTTTTTTACTAACTGGGGTGGTGATAGTAGTGGGGCTTCAAAGTAAATCCGTTTGACTCCTGATTCTAGAGCGGATTTTAAGGTGTCCATCTCATCCACATAGGCTGATAATTTAACTTCCGGTAAAATATCACCCTTCAGTCTGGAAGGGGAAGATTTAAAAGAGGGTTTAGAACTATTTTTCAGGGAATTCTTAAATATTTCCAGGGATTTTCTGGACTTTTTTATTTTTTCGGGACCCGGCCGATAACTTTCTATGATTTTAGTTTCCAAATCCACTATAACTTCTCTTCTAAGTTTATTCAATTCACTTAAAGGAGTAAAAAGTCCTCCCGGATAATCCATATTTTTTATTTCCACCACAAAAGGTTTATCGCCGGTTTTAAGCAGCTGTTTTTTAATTTGATTTTCATGCAGTGGTTTTTTTATGGCCTTCTCCATGGCCTTTTTTCCAGTAACCTGGGAAGAAATTCCAGGAGTTTCTTCACCTTTTACTTCCCCTTTTAATACCGGGAAATTATTTTCATCTAAATGGAAGGAAAAATTTAAAGTTTGAGCTGATCTTTTAAAGTTTGAGGTATCTGGAGTGGATATTAAATCCATTAAATCCTTTTTTCTACTTAAATATACTTTAGAACCTTTTTTAACTGGAAAATTAGCCCTTAAATACATTTTTTTCCCTTTAAAAACCGGAGCTTCATTTAAATCCATACCCTTAATGGGGGAGTTATCCTCTGGCTTGAAATAGATACCATCACCCTTTTCGGGATGGATTTGAGACTCTAAATCTATTTGGAGCTCTTTTTTTTTCAGGGAATAATTTAAAACAGTCCCTACCAGTAATCCTCGATGGCCGGGTTTTTCCATCCCCATGAATTGGGCACCGGATTTATTAAACATCTTACCCGGGGTAAAACCCCGATTAAATACCAGTTTAAGTGCTTCTAAATCTTCAGTGTCAGGCTTCCATTTTCCCTGACTAATCTGGTCTAATGCTTTACGATAGATACCCACCACCACAAAAACATAATCCGGGGACCTCATACGCCCTTCTATTTTTAGACATCTGATTCCAGATTCAACTAAATGCTTGAGATTCGTATAAAGGGAAAGATCCCGGGTGGAGAGCAGGTATTCATCATCCAGTTTTATTCTTTCAAGATTTATTAGCCGTCCGTACTGGTCTTTTTCACCTTTAAGGAGCTGATAAGGTTTTCGACAGGGCTGGGCACAAATACCCCGGTTACCACTTCTACCTCCAATTACAGAAGATAAGAGGCACTGGCCAGAGTAACCATAACAAAGCGCACCATGCATGAATACTTCCAGATCCAAACTAGTTTTATCTCCCAGCAGGGTAATTTCATTATGAGAAAGTTCTCGAGAGAGCACCACTCTTTTAAAACCATTTTTTTTAGCCCACTTAAGTCCATCCTCATTATGAATGGTCATCTGGGTGGATGCATGTAAATCTAATTCACCAACAATTTCCCGGGCAATTTTTAACACCCCCAGGTCCTGAATTAAAATCGCATCCACTCCCATATGATATAAGCTTTGGAGATACTCAGCCATATCCACTACTTCAGACTCTTTAATTAAGGTATTAACCGTTACATAGACTTTGGTGTTACGTAAATGAGCATAATTCACCGCTTCTAATAATTGGGAGTGGTTGAAATTATCGGCATATCGCCGGGCTCCAAATTTTTCACCTGAAAGATAAACAGAATCTGCACCAGCTTTAATAGCAGCTTTTAAAGATTCAAAAGATCCAGCAGGAGCTAATAATTCAGGAACTCTCTTCAATAATATAATCCTCCCAAAATAAGAAATAAAAAAGAATTAATAATTTAACTATTTGATTTCTGTTAGCACTTCCGAGACTATCTTCAAAAATTTCTCTACAATACGTCTGTTTTTTTCTTCGCTGGCTTTTATCTGGTTTTCAGAAAGTTTACGATGCACAGCCAGAGCATAAAGATTAGCCAGCCTGCTTACTAGTTCTAAATCATGATCTTGATAGGGTTCTTCTGCATTAGCAAGAGCAATCTGCCCCACCAGCTCCCCATCCATAATAGCCGGTACAGAAAGGAATCTATTTATTTTCACATGACCTTCTGGTGTTCCTATAGAGCGTGGGTCATTATTAGGATCATTGGTCATTAAGGGTTCTTTGTTATCCAGTACCCATCCCCATAGTCCTCCTACTTCATTAAAATTGAATTCAGTGGAAAATATGTCACTAACATGACATTTTTCATATACCTGGGGTGTCACACTGAAGCTTTTTAGATTTTTTGTTCCCGGCTCCACATAGCCTACAAAACAAAATTGGCTTCCAGTTAAACTCACTGCATAATTTAAAACATTTTTTGATATTTTTTCCAGTGAAATAGGATTTAAAAGTTTTTGGGATAATTCAGCCAGGGAATTATTAACATTCAGCTCCCATGAAAGAGCTTTTTTAGCTTCTTTTAAATCACTAACATCTCTAAAAAGCCCAACAATACCAATTATTTCATCTTTTTCATTTTTAAGAGGTGAAATTGAAGTCTGGAAGTATAATTTCTCTCCGGTAAATTGGGTGGACCATTCATAAACCACACTTTCTCCCTGTAAGACCTTAAGATTATGCTCATGATGGATTTTGCCTTCCTCACCAAATATTTCTAAAGGGGTTTTACCTATAAAATTGTCTTTATTAAGGCCATATCGTTTTAATTGTGGCTCGGAAATCATGGTGCATTTTTCATCCATATCCAAGGTGAAAAGAATATCATTCATGGAATTAACTATTATACGGTATAATTCCTCGCTTTTTTTAAGCTTGATATCCATTTCATATTTATATAAGGCCACCTCAATTACACTGTGTAATTCCCTATCTTCAAAAGGTTTGATTATATATCCAAAGGGACCGGTAATCTTGGCCCTTTTCAGGGTTTTTTCATCAGAATAAGCAGTCAGGTATACGATGGGTATATTAAAACGTTCAGTAATTACAGAAGCTGCTTCAATCCCATCCATTTTGCCTTTAAGTACAATATCCATTAGTATTATATCTGGTGAAGTTTCTTGAGCCTTTTCAATAGCTTTTTCTCCAGAGGATACAGTTGCCGTTACTTCATAGCCCAGGCTTTCCAGCCGCTGGCCAATATCAATAGCCACTATACTCTCATCTTCCACCACCATGACTTTTGTCTTAGACATGCTCCACCTCATAAAACATTTTAAGCCTTATCTTGAATAATATTTGAACTAATTAGCTTTTATAAGTATTCTTTATAATTTAGCATATGATAACCTATTTTTATCATGTTATCTAAATGAAGTTTATGTATATTTGTCTGGAGGGAATAGATGGTTCCGGGAAATCTACTCAGATAGAACTCCTGGAAAAATGGTTAAAAGAAATGGGCCATACGGTGGAAAAGGTGGTGGAACCCACTTCCTCCCCGGTGGGTATTTTAATAAGGGAAATGCTGCAGGAACCACAGGCCACTGATTCCCATTTTCAAAAAGTCCTGGCTTTACTTTTTGCAGCGGATCGTATGCTTTTAATGGATAAAATTCAACAGGAAGAAAGCCAAAATAAAATAATTATTTCGGATCGTTGTTTTTATTCCAGTATGGTTTACCAGAGCCCTTCTTCGTGGATAAATGAAATAAATAAGTATATTAGAAAACCAGACCTGGTTTTACTCCTGGATATCGATGTGGATACTGCTGTTTCCCGCTGCCAGGGCCAGGACCAATTTGAAAAAAAATCTTTTTTAAAAGAAGTAAGGTCTAAATACCTGGAAATAGCTAAAAAACATGATTTTTTTGTTATAAATGCCAATACAGGTATAAATATGGTTCATAAAAATATAAAAAAAGTAGTGGCCCCTCATCTGGGTATCTGTGATACTGGTATCTTATAAACGAGAACTTTTTTTAAAAAATTAGCAATTCTAGAAAATAATTATTTAATTATTTTTTATTTTCTAATTCATTTATCCTCTCATTAAGGGCTTTAACTAAAAAATCTCTAACTTTTTCCAGTTCCTTTACCTCTCCTTGCAACATAGGGCCGTAATCAGTATGGACCATCTCTACTTTGTAGTTTTCCATAACTTCTGCCATGATTAAACCGGTAACTCCAGGGGGGATTCTCATTTCATGTAACATTATTATCACCTGACTATTTTCCAATAAATAATAAAATTTTATAACTAATCTGAATAATTTTTTTCCATATACTCTCGGACCGGTGCTAAAATATCAATTAAATACTCACCCACAGAATTTTTAAGATCCAGAGGATGTAAATCGCCTTTTTCATACATTTCAACCAGTTCCAGATAGGATAGCTGCAGGTCCCCTCCGAATTTTTCCGGACGCTTGATTATTATGTGCTCATTTTCTCTAAAGATGAAATGCCGGGCCATTTCCATCACCGGGTTTTTATCCACTTCCTGGGCAGGACAGTAACTTTTTTTAAGTTTTTTCTTAATTTCAGCTGGTGAATCGTCAATGGCAATAAAATTACCCTTACTGGAGGACATCTTATCACTCCCATCGGTACCATGCAAAAGAGGAGTGTGTATGCAAACTGGTGCTTCCTGATTCAGGCGAGGTAGATTTTCCCGGGCCAGCATATGAATTTTCCTTTGCTCCATACCACCTAAAGCTAAGTCTGCTTCTAGGGATACCATATCCACCACCTGCATCAGGGGATAAATCACTTCTGCCACCTTATGGTCTTCTGAATCTCTAGAAATTTGGGCCATACTTCTTTTAGCCCGAACCAGAGTGGTTAAAATGGCCAGTTGATATACCTGATCAGTATATTCTTTTTTAGTCTGGAAACTGGATCCTAAAATGAATTCTGTTTCACTTGAAAGTCCCAAAGCTAAAAAACAATGTTTATTATACTGGGCCACATCTTTAATTTCTTCCAAACTGCCTTTGCCATTTAAATAAGCATGATAATCGGCTAAAAGTATCTTGATTTTAAAACCTGCCTTCTGGAGGTCTATCATTTTCATCACAGTAATGGCATGCCCGAGATGGATTTTCCCCGAAGGTTCATACCCAATATAGGCCACTGGATTTTTTTTATTTAATTTTTTTTCCAGCTCTTCTGGACTTATAACTTCCAGGGTTCCTTCACTTATCAGTTCCATCTTTTTTTCCAGGTCCATGTAATCACCATTAGTTTAAATTCCATATAAAAGTTATTAAATTCCATTAAAACCAATCAAAATCTTTTTATACCTATTTAACGCAGATAAACTTATTTAAATTATAATTATTGCTGAATATTCATAAAATTGACATGATTTAGTTTATTACCTTTAAAAGAGGATAGATTCTTCTTTTTTATAAGATGATATAGATTTTTCCTTCTATTTCCAGTACATCCACCTCATCACCTATACTTAACTTATCATAATCTGGATTGATTTCCTGGTCTATTGGTTCAAAGGTGGTGGGATGTAATATCTGAATAGAATGGGGGGTTTTGGAAGTAAGGGTTGTTTTTTGAATATCTTCCAGGTGTCCTATTAATTTAATGTTAGCATAATCCTTCCACAGTATGCTGAATTTTTCCTGGTTAATCAAATCTCTAACTATTATCTTTCTAGAATCAAGGGATTTTACCTGGGCTAAACGATCATTATACTGAATAAAATCATCTATACTAAATTGGGGGAGGCGTAAAGATATCCAGGTACGGTAAAGTCCCTTTCCAGTGGACTTATCCTGTCCCATAAGCCGGGGTGATTCCTTTACCAAACCTCCCAGCTGTTCCCTTAATTTATTAATTAATTTTTTAGCTGCCTTTTGAGAACCGATATAGTAATCCATTCCTTCTTTCATAGGGGTTCTCTGGGTGATATAGGCCATTCTATTCTTTTTTTCCAGTTTATTCAAGTTAACGGCTATAATTTCATCCGCCAGGGCTATTTCTTCCGGGTATAGAGGCCTATTATCGGCTCTTAACTGGATAACTGATTCATAATAACCAGAAGCGATTTTACTACAATCTGGGCACACAGTTTTATTCAAACGGACTGTAGTTTTATATTCTTGAGTAATTTCTTCACCAAAAACTACTCCTTTTGCTATAACCCTGCAATCTGCCAGAGATCCTCTCCGGTGAATTATTTCTAATTCTATTTCTACATTTTCCACCATAGGGGAGACGTGGATATTTTCCTCCAGGGCCTGGTAAATGATTTCTTCTTCTGGTAAACCCAATTCTTTCCACTTTCCTTCCTGGATCTGGGAGTGACAGGAAGTGCACAGGGTTACTATTATTTCACTTTCCAACTTCAAAAGATAGAATTCTTTCAAAAAACAAGTTTTACATAGTCCTTCAACTAATTGTGTATCGGAACTACCGCATTGGGGACAAAACATATATAATTACCTTAAAAAATTTATAAAAAAGTTACAGGGGGTTGATTTTTAAAAATCCACCTGCAATTAATAATATTTTATTTTAAATTCAATTATAAGGTCTTTAAAGGAGCTTTAGCACCACAGGCCTCACATTTGAGAATGAAAATCCGGTCTTCCCTTATAATCCGGGTATCAGGCCGGTTACACTCATGGCACATTACAAATTTCTGCACATAATCGTCAACCCTTTCATTAATCAGGTAATGAGTAAATTTACCTTGCATGATGGCTCTTCCACCTTCCAGGTTTCCAGCTGTACCCAGTTCTCTTAAAAGGAATTTTAAAAGGTGTTGGGGGTCCCGGTTCAGAGCATCGGCAATCTCCCTGAAATTTTGAATAAAGGTCCGGTTTCCCTGAATAACAGAATAAGCTTTAGGAACACTAAAACGCTTGGATTCAAATACTTCAGGCGGTAATTGATCAATGGCCCGTTCTAATAAGTTTTCATAATCTGACATAATATACCTCCAAATAATATAGTGGGGGAATAGCACATTCCCGTAATTAAATATTTAAAAGGATTTTTTAAAAAAAATCCTAAATTTTTTAGTATAAATTACCCTTAAAATAAGGTTCTATTATAATAAATTGCCCTTAAATTCTTTAAAAGTTTAAAAAGGAATTAAACTACTTTAAGATATCCTCTTGTAGGCTCGAATATTACTCCTTTATGTTTAAGTACCCTTACCAGTTCCTCTACTTTTTCGGGGCTTACAGTGTATCTATCTCCCATCTCAGATATAAGAATATTGGTAGGTGCCTTACCATTATATTCCTCTTCCAGTTCCTTAATAACTTCCACCAGGATACGGAATTTATCCCGCTCTGATTTAGGGGGCCTACCTTCCACCTTATCAATGTCTATTTTACCTGTTTCAGGGTCATATCCCACTTGTTTTAGACAGGCCTGCTGTAATTTAATGGCTTTTTTAGCATCTTCTGCATCCACCACACTTTTGAGTTTTATTTTGGCACTGGCTTCAGAAAGACGTATTATAGCCTCTAATTGTCGGGCAGTAATGGGAACTGGTGATTCATCATCAGAAGCACTATTACGCATGGATACATAAAATTCTTCCAGAACATCCATAGCCCCTTCGGATAACACCGGGTGGCTGTGACGGCGAGCATAGGCAATATATTTTCTTAATAACTCCGGATCGATTTCATAGGGCATGGAGTCTTCTTTGTGAATATTTAATATGTGACGGGCCAGAGCACGGTCCTTTTCCATATCTGGTTTATCCTCCACCACAAAAATCAAATCAAAACGGGATAAAATGGTAGATGGTAGTTCAATTTGCTCTGCTAGAGATTTGAAACTATCAAAACGACCAAATTTAGGGTTAGCAGCTGCTAAAACAGAACAACGTGAATTAAGGGTGGCCATGATACCTGCCTTGGCTATGGATATGGTCTGCTGCTCTAAAGCTTCGTGAATAGCGGAACGGTCTTCTTCCCTCATCTTGTCCAGTTCATCCACACAAACATTTCCCCGATCCCCTAATACCAGTGCACCGGCTTCCAGAGACCATCCTCCCAATTCATCTCTTACTGCTGCAGCAGTTAAACCCACCCCACTGGTACCTTTACCACTGGTGTAAATACCCCGGGGGGCTAGCTTGGATACATATTTAAGCATCTGGGACTTACCAATACCGGGATCCCCTACTATAAGAATATGTATATCTCCCCTTAAACGGGTTTTATCTTCCAGTTCTTTTCCAGATCCACCAAATAATTGCAGGGCAATAGCTTCTTTAACATCACGGTAACCGTGAATGGAGGGTGCAGTGGATTTAATTATTTTTTCATAGATGTGTTCGTCCCGGGATAGCTCCTTGATGTTTTCTTCATCTTCAGGAGATAACAATAGCTCTTCAAATTCCTGTTCCAGGTGTTCAATGAAATTACCATAGATATAATTTTTAAATCGACGGGTTTTTTCATCCCGCACGGTACGCAGGGTACCGGTTATCCGGACAATATCCCCTGGGGTGAGGGAATCCACCAGATCATCTTCCAGCACCACCAGTATTTGACGGGGCTGCTCCCCTCCTGAAAGGTTTTCCAGAGGTTCCTGGACTTTAACAGTCTGAGTATCCATAAACTCGGATTCTTCCTGCAGCAGTCTAAAAGAACGACCTCCACAATCAGAACACAGGGAGGGTTCGGCAATCATGTTGCTGGATTGGGATACTTCATGCAAACGCATGCATCCCCTGCATTCAAACATGGCAGTTATAATCCGGGGTCGTATTTCATCGGTTTTTCTAACAATACCATCTACTGATAAAAATTTTCCAATAAATTTACTTCTTAAAAACCTTAAGGGAATATTATTGGTTACATTTTCTAATCTAATATTCAAATCAGCATTTTTTCGTAAAGGATCTATATTTTTAATAGCTTTTTGGGAAGCACGAATAACCTCTTCTGGTTTTTCAATAAGAAGATCAGCTAAATCTGGATCAAACATTTCCAGGTCCAGATAATCTATAACCACTGAACGCTGGTCAGGATATTTTTCTAAAGCTTCAAAGACGTTATCTTTGTACTTGGTTGAGAAAAATTCCTCAAATTTAGCCAGTGAAGTTTTGGTTTTATCAGTTGCATGTGTCATTATGCAAATATATAACCCTATTAATTATAAATGATTTACTGGAAAAAAAATTTACAATTATACCTTTATAAACCATGAATATTAGATAATAAAAAATAGCATTCTAATACTTTTAATAAGTATTATACTCAGTTTATATAAAATTTTTATTTAAACAAATATATTCAATCTCCTTTTTTAGCAGGTGTTTTTATGAAAAAATCAAGATTAAACTTATTTAAAGTTACTTCCATGAGTATATCGGTTTTGGGAGTGCTGATGATAGTGGCCACCATTCTCATATTTGCCTATATTGGTGTGGATTTAATATCTTCCAGCATATCATCCAGTGTGGATAGTGGGTCTGCTTATGATCAACTGGCAGTATTAAAAACAGATCTCTCAACTCTGGAGGTTAATTATGATTCTGCAAAAACTGAAGCCTATCGTACTGGAAATAATGATATCCAGAAGCAGTACGTCACTGCTGAATTAGAACTGGTAAAGGCTCGCTCGGCAGTGGGAGATGTGGAAAGTGCACTATCGGCCAATTTACCTGCTGAAGAAGTTCAAAATAGAATTGGAATAGCCAATACTCAACTTAGAGCTGCAGAACAAGCTTTAGCTGATTTAAGGGCTAGATTTTAATTAAAAAATCTCACCTTTTTTTTTAAGGGCTTATTTTGCTATTTTATTTGAGAATAATGGCCCTAATAACCCTTAAATCCCATTCCAATTAAATACATTTCTGCACTTTTCTTTCTAGAAGAAGCAGGTTTGGTGGTTTTCACCACTTTAAATTCGGTTTTTAATTTTTTTATAAGTTCTTCATACCCGGGGCCCTGAAATGATTTCATTAAAAGATTTCCCTGGTCTTTTAAGATATTTACACTGATTTTTAAAACACTCTCCCCTAAATCCATAATCCTAAGCTGGTCAATATCTTTTATACCGGAAAGGGAGGGGGAGGCATCTGAAATTACCACATCTGCTTTTCCACCTATTTTTTCTGTGATGGATTTCTGGATTTCATCCCGGGTAAAATCTCCCTGAATAAAGTGAAAATTATCTTCAGCAAATGGTTTAATCCTTTGTAAATCCACACCCAGAACTACACCTTCTTCTTCCACTCTCTCCAGAGCTACCTGGGACCATCCTCCAGGAGCAGCACCGAGATCCACCACCACATCTCCTTTTTTAATAATCCTGAATTTTTTATTTAATTGTTGCAGTTTGTAGGAAGCTCGGGAACGATAATTTTCTTTTTTAGCACTTTTGTAGTAGTGCTCCTTTTTTTTCTCTACCTGCCATCTTTTTCCCATGATAATTACCTTTTTTAATCTATAATTTGTTCTGTTTTTTGAAATTTACTGATTTACAGGGGTCTCCCACTTTAATTATTTCTGAATCAATATTGCCCTTTTCAATTTCCAGTAACATGATGGTGGGATCTGATAAACGGGGTACAGTGGCACTCCCCGGGTTTAACATTAAAATGCCTTCTACTTCTTTTATAAATGCCCAGTGAGTGTGACCGGTGATTAAAACTTCCACATCCAGTTCCAGGGCAATATATTTTAATTGCTGGGTATCTCCCCGGGGATAAACTTCCCCATGATTTAAACCTATTTTTATTCCTTCAATCTCAATTACTCTGCTTTTAGGAAGTTCCAAACCACTATATCTATCCATGTTCCCCTGTACGCAATAGGTAGGGGCCAGAGATTCCAATTCTTCTTTAACTTTAAGGGAAGTTAGATCTCCACAATGTAAGATCATATCCACACTTTTGAAGATACTTTTAACCATATCTGGTATTTCAGAGGCCCTTTCAGGTATGTGGGTGTCGGATAATACGCCAATTCTCATTTCAATCTCCTGGGATTTCATAGTTTTTTTAGTAAAGTATGGTTTCAGGAGTATTAAAGTTAATTAAAAAAAATAGTTAAAAAAAAATTAAAAAGGTTTAATTGGATATAGCCGCTCCAATAGCTCCTCCAATACCCATGGAAACCATGTACTGTATTAGAGCACCTATAAATAGTACTAAGCCACTTAATGCACCTACTGCAAAACCTGCAAGTCCAGCAGCGACTGTACCTAGAATAGTTATCAATATGGCACTTAATAATCCGCCAAACGCTCCTGCTACTGAAGCATTCCAGAAACCATTAAATGCTCCCCCTTTAACTATTATACCCACTACAAAACCGGCCAATAGTAATCCTATAAATGATCCCCAATCAGGACTAAATTGCGCCATAATTCCAGGAAATACTAAGGATAAAATAAATCCCACAATTACTGCACTCCATTTTACCATTACCCCACCTCCTTTAGATAATATATGGGCCTTGCAACTTTATATAATTTTTTTATAAGCAGGTCTAATTTAAAATGATTAAGTCTTGATGTAGTTCAATTAGAGTCTCCTGAAGATTAAAAGATTAGATAATATATTTCAAGGACCATAGTATCCTTTTTCACTTTGAACTAACACGGTTTCCAGGCCCACATCATTTAGAATATTTTTTATCTCCATCACTTCCTTCCAATCGGGTTTAATGAGATCTTTTCTTTTAAACTCTGGCCGGTAATCCAGAACACATACCTGAATTTTAGAATCACACTTTTTTATCTGCATACCCATCTCTATTATCTCATTTTTTGAAATCAAATCTTTATTATAGGGAATCCCAATTCCCAGAAATAGAGAGGGTTTATTAGTATTTTTAACTCCTTTTATCAGCTGATATTTATCACCTGATTTAATTACATATTCCATATTATAATTTTTAATCAGGTACTCTACTGCCCTCCAGGAATTATCCAGATATTTCCGGGCTAAATAAGGATCTTCCACACCACTAATCAATTGGAAGGTGGGAAGATTAACTCCTTTTAAATCAATTCCCAGACGATTAACCCCGGATTTAATTAACTTATCCATATATTCCGGATTTAAGATGGTTCCATTAGTATCTACATGGATATTAATCTTATTTTTAATTTTTTTAAGGTGATCTATGGTTTTTAAAAGCCAGTCGGGGTTTAGAGTACTTTCTCCTCCAGAAAAGGTTATGGTATTAATTCCCATCCCCTCTTCTAAACCTGAAAGAATTTGGCTGGTTTCCTGAGGTTCCAGGAGATTCCCTCTATCTGTAAAGGCCACCTGGGAATTCTGGCACTGGGGACAACGAAGATTACAGCCATGGGTAAATACTACAATCTCCACCGGTTTTTTCTCCTTTTTTAGAAAATATGGAGTTCCCACCCCACCGGCAGTGTGCGCTCCCAGGCTACTAACCACCCTTAAGGTCTTATCTGGACTTTTAATGGTTTGTATATCCATGTCATCTTCTAAGGGGGTGTTGCAACTTAATGATAATCTGCCATTTATTTTAACTGCACAGGACCAGCACCCTCCACAATCACAGGGCATGAAAACAGATTCTGCTTCATCTTCTTCTAGAAATTTATTTATTTTTATACCGGCAGATACTAGGGCATCTTTAACCAGGCCCTGGGATTCTACTATATTGCCATTTACTTTTACTCTTACCATTTAGTCCATCTCTGGGATTTTGATAATTTATTTAGATACTTTTATAGATTATTTTTATTTAAAATTAGTTTATAGTTTTTTATTAACTTCGGTAAATTGAACTATAACGAATCTGATTAAAATTAGTAATAAATGCCCTTTAAATTTACATAATAAATCCCTGCCCCACAAAATAAACCCCCATCAATAGAAGAGCCCCTAAAACCACTCTACGAAAACCTGCAGCAGATATTCTACTAAGTAGCTTTTTCCCGGTATAAGAACCAGTAATGGCAGCCACAACTAAAAAAGGAATTAAAATAATTAATTCATCTGGTAGAAAGCCCTGGGATAAATAAATGGGTAAACGGGTTAAATCCACCCCCAGGGCTATGGCCGCTGCAGTGGCCAGATATACTTCTTTTTTTAAGCCAAAACCGGTTAGAAAGGCCGCTCTTAGAGCCCCTCCGGTACCTATTAGTCCAGCTAGAAAACCAGAAAGACCTCCCCCCATGGTGGTGCTTAAGGGGGTAGGGGAAATTTTAAAATCACTCTTATAAAGGGACCATATCACATAAAAAATTAAAAATAGTCCTAAAGAGAACTTTAAGATATCCTGATTAACATAATCTACTAAAAAGGCCCCTACCACGGTTAATATCACGCTGGGAACTCCAAAAATTAGGAGCATCCTATAATTCAGGCCTTTTTTAAAAAAACCAAGCCTTCCCAAATTTCCGGAAATATGCAGCACCGCCACCATTACCAGGGCTATTCTAAAATCCACCAAAAAAAGGGCCAGAGGCATAAATAGAGTGCTGGATCCAAAACCAGCCAGAGTACCTGCCACTTCGGATAGGTACGCTGCCAGGAGAAATAATATCAGGGTGTTAATATCCATGCTTTTACATTAGTAGATCTATGATTTATGGTTTTAGCTGGAAAATATTTTTTAAGGATTAAATTCATAACTATAGTCTGGTTAGGTATGAAAAATAGAAAGGAAGCCACCCTGATTTTTCCCCATCAACTCTTCCGGGAACACCCGGGTCTCTCACAGGAGCGAAAGGTATACTTAATTGAGGAACCCCTATTTTTTGGCGATTATCACTACCAGTTAAATTTTCATAAGAAAAAACTGGTATTGCACCGGGCATCTTTGAAATACTACCAGGACTTGCTGGAAGAACAGGACTACCAGGTAGTGTATATTGATTATCCACCCCACCCGGATAGTGAATATCTTTTTTCCCATCTGGAAAAAGAAAAAATAGATACTCTTTATTGGGTTGATGTGGTGGACTGGGCACTGGAAAAACGTTTAAAAAGTTATTGCAAGGATAAAGATATTAACTACATTGAAATGGATAGTCCGGCCTTTTTAACCACCCGGGAAGAGATTCATACTTATTTTGCTTCTAAAAAACATTATTTTTTAACTTCCTTTTATATATGGCAGCGTAAACGGATGAATATTTTAATGGATAAGGGAAAACCAGCAGGTGGGAAATGGACCTATGATAAGGAAAACCGTAAAAAAATCCCCCAGGGGACAAAAATTCCCACTATCATCCAGTTAAAAGAGAATAAATATGTAAAAGAAGCTAAAAGGTATGTGGATAAGAAATTTCCCCATAACCCCGGGACCACCCATGGTTTTAATTATCCCACCACCCACCAGGAAGCCCAAAAATGGTTTAAGGATTTTGTGGACCATAAATTGCCCTTTTTCGGCGACTATGAGGACGCCATTATATCTGATGAATCCTTTTTATTCCACTCGGTTATATCTTCCAGTATAAATAACGGCCTTATAACACCTGATGAAATCTTAAAACACATTTTAAGGGCTAAAAACATTCCCCTTAATTCTTTAGAGGGATTTATTCGTCAGATTATAGGTTGGAGGGAATTTTTAAGGGGGGTGTATATTGAAGACGGAGTAAAAGAGAGAACTACCAACTTCTTTCAAAATAAAAATAAAATGAATGAAAAACTCTACCAGGGGCGTACTGGCCTGGAACCCTATGATAAGGTGGTTCAAAAAGTTATAAAACAGGGTTTCACCCACCATATTGAGAGACTAATGGTTCTGGGTAATCTCATGTTGCTGGTGGAATTAGACCCGGATGAAATATATAAATGGTTCATGGAGATGTTTATTGACTCCTATGACTGGGTGATGGTTCCTAATGTGTATGGCATGAGTCAGTATGCCGATGGGGGTCTTATTACCACTAAACCCTATTTTACTTCTTCTAATTATTTACTCCGGATGAGTGATTTCTCCCGGGGTGACTGGTGCAAAGTATGGGATGGTTTATTCTGGTGTTTTGTCAAAAAACATCAAGATTTAATTTCTAAAAATCCACGGCTGGCTGTTTTAAAAAGAAACCTGAAAAATAGAAAAAAAATGATAGAACATCATAAAAATGCCAGAAATTTCCGGGAAAAACTATAGGGTTCTTATCATGTCCAAACTTTAAGAAAGAATAAATATCAAGAGATGGTATAATCCAGGTCTCCCTGGTTATATAGTTTATTTAAATCCTGGTAGTGGGTCAATTCATAGTTAGCATAGGGGTTGTTCAGGAAGGGATGGATTAATGCCCTGGCAATAAAGTAGTAAGTCGCTATCCGACCGTAATATTTCCAGCTTAGCTCTACAAATAGGGGGAATCCACATCCGGGGTTGATGATGGGGTTTCCTTCACGTACCGTACCATGGAAATACATGGGTATGGGTCCTTCCTGGCCATTGCTTCGGGCAATTCCCATCACGTAGTCCATGGCATCATCCAGATTGTCAAATTCATTACCATCAGCCCGGTAGCGGTATTTATCCTCTGGCACCCCAAAGATGAAACTGGATACTACCTCACTCCAATCAATATCGGTACGATAACTATCAGGATTCACAAAGGCCATTTGAATGATCAGTACATCTCCTTCCATGTAGCGGCGATAAGTGGAGTCTCCTCCATAGTGAACCACCATAACGGTGGGAGAACCTCTTTTTTTAGCATAATCGGCCAGCACTTCTGAAGAGGGATGACCTGGATACATATCCGGGTTGGCCATTTTAACAAAATTTAAACGACCAACTGGTTCCACCGGACTAAAAGTACTTACCACGAAAAGATAAGCCCCAAAAATGAGTATTATGGCTACGAAAATGGCATTCAAAGTTCTGGACATTATAATCCTCTGGCTTGTTCCTGATTATTCTTTAATGGATTTAAAATTATTTTAAAAAAAATATTTTCTAATATAAAAATAGGATTTTCATTATAACATTGCAATATATAATACTTTACTTAATATACTTATGGGATACCTTACATAAGCATGTATTGTTAACCAACTTTTATAAAAAATAAGCCCATAAATTATACCAAAACAAGTAAATTGATTACTTTAAGATTAAGCTTGTTAATATAGCATTATTTTTAGTAGGGGAGGTTCATAAATGGATGACTTTGTAACGGTGGCCGGAGTGGATGATTTAGAATCAGGAGAACTAAAAAAGGTGGTTCATGAGGGTAAGGTGTTACTTCTGGCCCGGGTAGGAGATAACTATTACTGTGCCGATAACCGCTGCCCCCACCTGGGTGGAGACCTATCCCAGGGAGATTTAGAAGGAACCATCATTAAATGCCCTTTACATAAAAGTCAGTTTGATTTAAAAGATGGAAAAGTAATCCGCTGGACCAACTGGTCTGGAATAAAACTGGCCCTTTCCAAAATATTCCGACCACCTCGAGAAATGGAAACCTACCCTCTAAAAATTGAAGAAGGTAAAATAATGGTTCAAATTTAACATTCCCTTCATTTAAAACAGGATTTTTTTAATTGACTTTTAGTTATCTTAAAAAGAAATTAAAATCACTTGAGGAAGATGACTACTCCTAATCAATTATAAAATCAACAAGCTTTTTTTATTTATTTCCATTAATAATTTTTTAAAATAAATAGGGGGACTTTATTTAATTAGAACTAATTTTATTTAGAATAATTCCTTTTAAAATAAATTTCAATCACTATAAAATTAAAAATAAGCTTTAATAAGTCCCTGCTGTTGTGAAAATGTTTTTAATTTCTGGAATGTTCAGTTTGTTATCGGCTGTGGCCTCTAATGTTTTTTCCACATCTTCGTCTTTAATTTTTAAAACGATTTTTCCAGAAAATTCTATGGATTCTGGTTGGGAAATTATTTCCATCCTGATAACTGAAATATGGTTTAATGATTTTTTATTAACTTCAAGTACCTGGGATGCATTTTCTAATTTGATAGATATAGGTACTTTTTCAGAATCAAAATCAACTGTTAAATCTTCTGAAATTTTCAGGGATTCATGGTAGTTATAGTTTCCTATGATACGTATGTAGAGGGTGTCTTCAGGATTCTGATATTGATTTTTCACTAAATAATGATTACTTTTCATATTATTATCGTCCTTACTCCCTTTATGTTTTATATAAGTATAGTATTTTTGTATTTTTTCTGGAGTAAAAAAATAAAATTAACCCCCTTGGGGGTTAATTTAAATTAGTTCATAAGTATTTCTCCAGTTCGGGCATCCACATAGAGAGAACCTTCTCTTATACTGCCAGTAGAATAAGTCATGGACACATTCCATACCCATGTCCTGTTTTTATCTTCCGGGACCCATTCTCGCTGGAATTCTTCAGTCCAGCGGAATAAAGTGGTAGTTCCGGCTACTCCGGGGAATCCAACATCTGCCGAATATCCTTCAGCTATTCTACGAGCCTCTGCTGCTGAAATATTGGTCTGGGGTGTTTCAGTTCCACTTTCATTTACTACAACAGCGGTTTCATTAATGGTTATATTTTCTTCTAAGGGTTCTTCCGGCCCTTCACTTAATAATAATACTCCTAAAGCTCCTATTATAATCAGAAGAATTATTATTACTCCAATTATTATGCGTCTATCCATAATTTCACCTCCTAATAGTTTTCTTTGGCATCTATGCTAATACTATGTAGAATATGGTACTTTTATTCTGTGTTTTTTAGGAATCTCACTGTATTATTAGAAAAATAAGAATATAGGGACTGTTTAATGCAAAGCGAACCATTTATTAAATCTAATCATATATTTTTCCCTCACCAGACATACACTTCAAGTGTAAAAAATATCACATTTTGCAATATTTCTTCTTTTTTAAAACCAGGGAATCCCAAACTTTATATAGTGCCTCTACAAATTAGGTAATATATTACCTAAACAGGTAATATATTACTAATGGAGTAAGAATATGAATAAGAAAATAATATACATGAATTCACTGGCTATATCTTTTTTATCACTTTTTGCCACCTTATCTGGATTATTCTGGAAAGGACTATATGCCCAGGACACCCTATCCTACACATCCCAAATGATGGGCCAGGATTTAATCACATTACTGGTGGCCATTCCCCTTTTTATAATTTCCCTGTACCTATTATCAAAAAATTCACTAAGGGGAAAGTTAATCTGGATGGGAACCCTCTTCTACTTTCTGTACACTTACCTATCCCTCACCTTCCTGGCATCTTTCAATGCCCTCTTCCTGGTATATGTGGCCTTGATGTCCCTATCCCTTTTCACCTTCCTGGGAGAACTCTTAAATATGGATATAAGTCATATTAGGGATAATTTCACTCCAGGATCAATTTACAAGATCACCGCCCTGTTCTTCCTGGTGGTGGCACTCTTTTTAGGGGGGATGTGGCTAAAGATGATTATAGATTCCCTTTTAAGTGGCGTTCCACCACAAGCCCTGGAGGGTTATACCACTCTGGTTATCCAGGCTCTGGATCTGGGACTTCTGGTTCCACTGGCCATATTAAGCGCCTACCTGCTACTTAAAAAAAGTAATTGGGGCTATCTTCTATCTTCCATCTTCCTGATAAAGGCCTCTTTATTAGGAACAGCCATTTTATCCATGATTCTATTCATGGGGCTAAATGGGGTGGAGCTGGATCCGGGACAGGTGATACTATTTGTCTTACTTACCCTGGGTGGAATTTTTATTTCCTGGTCCTTCTATAGTAAAATTACAGGAGACTATAGTATAGCATAATAAGCTACATTTTAAGGGTGAGATTAATTAAAAAGGCAACTACTATGAAAAATTCTGAAGATATCCAATCGGAATATGCCGGTGGAGAGCGACTGGAAATGGAAAAATATATACTGGTGGTTTTATTTCTGGTACAACAGCGCTGGGGTTATGTAATTAACAAAATATTTGCTGAAGATGGGATAACCACCAAACAGTGGCTGATGCTAATCATTATCAGTCAGGCATTTAATAACGATCCTTCCATGCAGGAAGTGGCCAATGCCATGAGCACCACCCATCAAAATGTAAAACAACTTGCATCCCGCCTGGAAAAAAGAGGATTTTTAACCATAAAACGGGATCCAGAAAACCGGCGTATATTAAGACTAAAAATAACACCAGCCTGCCAGGAGTACTGGGAAAAAAGAACCAGAGACCATGCCCAATCAATATCCTCCCTCTTCCAGGGACTGGAAAATGAGGAAATTAAACAATTATTCCAGATAATGGGCAAAATGGATAAGATATCCACTAACTTGTACGAGCAAGCTAAAGAGTAAAATCGTAAAAAAGATAAACTGCCTCAAGTAGGATAAAAAAAGGAAAATGATTATTATGAAAGCATTAATTGTATATGGAAGTAGATATGGATCAGCTGAGAAAATTTCCCAGGAAATAGGAGATGTTTTAAGAAATGAAGGTGTGGAAGTGGATTTATTGGATTCCAGGGGACTTAAAAAATTTGATACCTCCCCTTATGATTTAGTGGTAGTGGGGAGCGGTATCAAGGTGGGTTCCTGGACTAAATCCGCATTAAAATTCATGGAAAACCATCAAAATGATTTAAGAGATAAAAAAGTAGCCCTATTTGTATCTTGCACCGCCAACCGGGACGAAAAACTCTTAAAAGAAGCTCAGGAAAAATATCTAGATGGAGTAGCGGAAAAATATCTAATAAACCCTCCCCTGGCCACCGGACTATTTGGAGGAGTTATTGATCCGGATAGTAAATTTGGCATAATGGATAAAATGATACTTAAAATGGTTAAAAAAGACCTGGAAAGTAAGGGTATTGATACCACCAAACCCTATGATACCCGGGACTGGGACCAGATACATAAATGGGCCCGGGAGTTGATAAAAAATTAATATACTACTAATCCCATATTTAGGGTAAGTACGTCTAATTCCATAATTCAGGGTAAGGTACAAGTTCAGGGGGATTAAAGATATTTGGAATGACCCGCCGGCAGTTTCTAAAAAAAAGCAAAAAGGCCCTTAAGGATACCAGCCACCTCCTGGTAATGGTAATAGAAATCACAGGAAAAGAAGATAGGGGTAAACTAAGCCCGGGGGAAGTGGAAGAAAAATGGGAAATAATCCGCCAGGAAATAGAATCTATTTTCGCGGAGTATGAAAAAATTAAACCCCCTTCTAAATGTATTTCTATTTACCGCCGAATATTGAATATTCTAATTTCTTTTCAGGAAATGGTAAGCTATAAAAAAGACTATATACTTCGGGAAGATTTAAATAAAGAGAAAATAGAAAAAAAGAGACATAAAACATCTAAACAAATGGAAATTTTATGGTCTGATTTTAAAACTTTAAATGAAGAAGTAAATACTCTGTTTAGTAAAAAATAGCCTGTAAATTAGATTAAGGTGGTATTAGTGACCCGGGAAGATGAAATAACCATAACAGAAAAAGATGTTATAAATACCATGGATATTTTTACCAGAGTACCTTCTATCCTTCTGGGTAGGTGGGTATCTAAAAACAAGAACCTGGTTAAGACCTTTGAAGGCCAGGTGAATGGTTATAAAAATCAGGTAAGCCCGGAAGATATGCAAAAACTGGAAATTATAATGCAAATGCCGGTAAGTCAATTACAGAATATACTCCAAAAAGCCTATCTACAGACTGGAAAAAAACAGCTTAAGATTCTTTCTAGTCCTCAGGCCAGGCCATTTATTGAAACCAACCTATTGGAACTTAAAAGGGTGCTGGATTTATAAAATAAGTTATTTTTTTTTCTAAATTTTTTAGTAGGCATTTTTATCCCGAAATCCCCTAAAAAGGGTCATAAAAAAGATTTTAATATCCAGTCTTATGGTCCAGTTTTCCACATAAAAAATATCGTATTCTATTCTTCTTTTTATACAGGTATCCCCTCTCCAGCCATGTACCTGGGCCCATCCAGACATACCCGGACGCACATGGTGTTTGATCATGTACTTGGGGATTTCATCCCGGAACTGTTCTACAAATACCGGCCTCTCCGGCCGGGGACCTATAAAGCTCATCTCCCCTTTTAATACATTAATAATCTGGGGAAGCTCATCAATACTGCACCTGCGAATAAAAGAGCCAACACGTGTCCGGCGGGGATCATGGGGAACAGTCCATTCATCATCTTTATTTTCATCGGCCTGCACATGCATGCTGCGGAATTTATACATGTGGAAAGTCTTCCGATTTAAACCCATTCGTTCCTGCTTGAAAATCACTGGCCCCGGGGAACTTACCTTCACCAGAAAAGCCACTATTATAAATAAGGGTGAAAGTAAAATAAGGGCTCCTATGGCCATCAACACATCAACCATCCTCTTTAAGCCACGGTTAAAGTAGTCATCCAGAGGGACATAACGAATATTTATAACAGGAATATCATCAATCTGTTTCAAAAGAGGCTTGGCTGGAAAATAACGGTAATAGTCCGGTACAATATCTGCTTTAACCCCATTTTTTTCACAGATATCTATTATTCTATCCAGCAGAGTATAATGGCGTGGTGAAATTGCTATAATTATCCTATCCAGAGGGTTATTTAAGATAATTTTTTTCAGATCATACATATTGCCCATAACTGGTAAACCATCTATTTCGGTTCCTTTTTCAAAGTTATCATCTACAAAACCAATAATATGGTATCCCAGGTACTCGTTTTCATGAATCTTGCGGGCTACTTTTTTTCCTAACTCCCCGGCACCAACAATCAGCATATATTTTATATTGAATCCTCTAGCCCGCACGGATCGCAATAATTTCCGGAATAATAATCTTTCAGTGATGGAAAAAAAGGTGCTGAATATTCCAAAAAGGGCCAGCAAGAGACGGGAGTAATCAGTGTATTCTAATATAAATAGTAGGCTTATAATTGTTAATAACCCTAAAAAATTAACTTTAAATATATTCAAGGCTTCAAAACTAAGACTTTTTGTTCTATGGGGCTGATATAATCCAAATAAATTGTAAAGGAAAATATAAAGAGGTAAAACAACTAAAAGGAGCAGCATATACTGTTGGAAATTCCATACGCTTTCTCCTAAACCAAATAAGCCAGTTGTAAACCTTACCTCCCAGGCTAAAAATAGGGAGAAGCTTATTATAAGTAGGTCTATCAGGACCAGACCCACATTGAAAAATCGCTGGTTTTCTTTAATCATTGCTGCACCGAATCATATCGTGGTTTGGTTTAATAATTCATCTTTTAAACAGATTAATTGTAAGTTTCATCAGGCATTGCCCCCCAATGGCCATATATACCATAGCATTTACTACTGCCTGGTATTTGTTTTTATAATGTTTTTCATAGAATATATACATTGCTCTATAAAATTCATATATGAGTTTACTCTTTTGCTTTCGGCTGCCGCTACCTCCCTTATGGTGCAGTATTTCAGATTTTCCGTAGTAAACTACTTTCCAGCCCTTAGCCTTTATACGGTAACACCAGTCAATATCCTCCCCATACATGAAGAATTGTTCATCCAGAAAACCCACTTCTCTTATGGTTTCGGATCTAAGCATCATAAAGGCACCGCTCAGTGAATCAACTTCATAAGTACCCTTTTCATCCAGGTAACCCAGGTTGTACTGGTTAAATCGTTTACTATTGGGAAATAATAATGATAAATTGGTTATTCGGTAAAAAGAAACCAGCGGTGTGGGAAAACTTCTACGACAGGCCTTATCCAGGGAACCATCATCCCGTAACACCCTACATCCTAAAGCACCCACCTTGGGGTGGTTTTCCAGGTAGTGAAGGCATTGTGCCAGGCAACTGCCTTGTATTTCTGTATCCGAGTTAAGTAAGAGCACGTACCTGGACTGGACTTCTTTTAAGGCTAAGTTATTGGCATAGGCAAAGCCCTTATTTTCCGGGCTGGGAATGATTTTTATCAGTCCCTTATTTATTTCTTCAGAAAAATCTGCTTCTAATTTTTCTAAACTGCCATCACCGGAGGCATTATCCACCAGGTAGATTTTAAAGGTGAAGGGATGGTCTTTTTGTAGTACAGATTCCAGGGCCTTTCTGGTGAAGTGGTAGGTGCGGTAATTTACCATGATGATGGATAGGTCCATGCTATCGCCTTTGTGAGCAGTTTTTTATAAGTGGAATTTTATCTTATCTTAATCAATTTAAGTATTATTAGGTAAGGGATGTTAAATATAATTAATTAATAAAAAATGAATTTCAAAGTATTTTTTATAAGCAAATACTCAATTTTAAAGTAATTTATTAAATTCTCACTTTCATATTCAGTTTTTTTTATTTTGCTTAAATTAAATAGTCCTTCTTTTATACCACGGTGATAGGGTTTACCATGTCCTTTAATTATAAAGAAAATATATTTTATGAAAAACCCCAGGAGTAAGAAGGGTAAATTCAGGAGTAACTGTAGCCCGGGCATATTTTTATAAAGTAGAAAAATATTATTCCGGGCAGCTAATTTTATTTTAAAGGCATTGTAACGGCTCCCGGTGGTGGCACTTCCCACATGATAGGCCACAGCATGGGGGGTGTAAAAACATTTATAACCATTTATACGGGCCCGGTAACTGATATCCACATCTTCTAAGTAAGCAAAAAAGTTCTCATCCAGGTAACCTATTTTTTCTAATATACTGCGCCGGTAGATAGCAGCAGCAGCACAGGCACTGAATATCTCCCTTTTAGAGTTATATTTATCAGGGGACTTACCATAACCCACCCTTTTGGTCCAGCCCAGTAGAGTGTATTCATCTCCTGCATCATCCATCTTCTCCGGGTTAAGGTACTGGATTATCCTGGCTGAGACCCCGAAGATATTTTTATCAGTCTGGATGCAGTTTAGAAGATGCTGTATACTGTCTTTTTCTAGATAAACATCATTATTTAAAAGCAATATGTATTCGGATTTAGATGATCGGATGCCCTGGTTTACTGCTGCAGCATAACCTTTATTTAACTTATTTCCTATTAATCTGATATCTGGATGATTTTTTTTAATATAATCTACACTGCCATCTGTAGAGGCATTATCTATGACCATGATTTCTGCGGGGGTGAAATCCTGTCTTTTAAGGGAGCTTATACATTTTGCAAGGGATTTTTTTCCATTAAAATGGGGGATGATGATGGTTATTGACATAATTACAGGTTTAATATTAATTAGAAGTTACAGCTTTTTCATAGGCATCACAAACTTCATCCACCGGTCCTTGCTTGATTAATTTTCCATTATCCAACCATATGGCTTTATTACAAACCTGTTTTACCTGTCCAATAGAGTGGGATACAAATAAAACTGTGGTCTGGCCTCCTAAAAGGGAATTCATTCTTTCGGTGCTTTTTTTCTTAAACCTGGCATCACCCACCGATAAGACTTCATCCAGGATGAGTATGTCAGGTGTAACGGTGGTGGCGATGGCAAAACCCAGCCGGGCTTTCATTCCGGAGGAGTAATTTTTAACTGGCACATCTATGAAGTCTCCTATTTCAGAGAATTCTATTATTTCTTTGGTTTTATCGGCGAGTAATTTTTTAGGATAACCCAGGAGGGCTCCATTTAAGAAAATATTTTCCCGGCCAGTGTAATCCGGGGCAAATCCAGCTCCAAGAGCTAATAATGGAACTATACCTCCATTAAGTTTTATTTTACCTTCAGTGGGCTTCATTACTCCTGATATTATTTTTAAAAGGGTACTCTTACCAGCACCATTTAATCCTATTATACCTACCTTATCTCCTTTTTCCACTTGAAATGAAATGTTTTTAAGGGCCCAGAATTGTTGAAATTTAAGCTGTCTTTTAAGAAATTTGATAACGTATTCTTTCAGGTTGTCGGTTTTTTCCTGGGCTAAATTGAATTTCATGCCGACATTTTCCACGATTATAGCAGGTTTTGACAAGTTATTCACCTTTAGATATGTAATATGAATTTATTTTGATATTTGTAAAATACTATGAGTCCAATTACAAGGGCAACAATCCCGGAAACCATTGCAAATAACATTTGCATGGGATCATACAATCTTCCCTCTAAAAATACTACTCTACAAGTATTAATCACGGCAAAAATGGGGTTGTATGTTTGTATGAATCGGAAACTTTCCGGTACTATCTCCGGAGGATAGAATATGGGAGTAGCATACATCAATAATGTAAGAAAAACTCCATATAAGTACTCCAGATCCCTGAAAAATACATTTATGGTGGCTAATATAAGTCCCACTCCAATGGTGAAAAACAGCAATGCTATTATGGGCAAAACTGTGAAAACCATGTATATGGTAAAATCCACATTGGTTGCCAACATCACTAAAAATAGCACCACTAAGGATAATATGAAAGTTATAAAGTTAGATGCAATACCTGACAAAGGATATATATATTTAGGGATGTAGATGGTTTTTAGGATACCTGCATTACTCATAATCGAACGCATAGCAGCATTGGAACCTCCAGCAAAAAAGGTAAAAATCAATCGACCAGTAAGTAAATAGACTGGATAATTATCTATACCAAATCCTCTAAAGAGGGTGGAAAAAATTATGGTCAACACAATCATGGTAAGTAATGGCTCTAAAAAACTCCAAAATATTCCCAGTACTGATCTACGGTATTTGAGTTGCAAATCTCTTTTAATGAGCTGGTTTAGTAAAAATTTGTACTTTCTGAAGTTAGCAATAAATCGGTGCTCTGTTACTCCTTCCATGATATTTCCCCTTAAATGTGATTTAAAACTATTGATAATGCTTAGATTTAATACTTTATCTAAAAATAAGATTGACGGGTAAATAATATATGTTTTCTCTTTTTATTTATAAAAAAATTTTAGGTAGAACCATTGCCAATAGGATAATATTCAAAGCCTTTACTTTTTAAGTATTCTTTATGGTATTGATTTCTACCATCAAAAATTATTTTATTTTTAATTACTGCCCCAATATCATCAAAATCAGGGCTTCTGAATTCTTTCCATTCTGTAACCAGTATTATGGCGGATGCACCTTCAACAGTTTGATATTTATTATCACAAAACTCAACATGAGGATTATTTTTAAAATAATATTTTTTTGCCACATCCATAGCTTGCGGGTCATAGGCCTTTATTTTAGCCCCTAATTTAATTAATTTATTTATAATAACTACTGATGGTGCTTCCCTCATATCATCAGTGCCTGGTTTAAAGGATAAACCCCACATGGCAAAACTATGACCATAAAGGTCTTCTCCAAATCTTTCTTTTATTTTCTTTACCAGGTATAATTTTTGCTCATTATTTACTTTTTCAACTTGCTTTAGTATGTGGGAGTCATAATCATGGTCTTGAGCAGTTTTAATTAATGCTTTAACATCTTTAGGAAAGCAGCTTCCCCCATACCCACAACCAGGATAAAGAAACCGGTAACCAATTCGACTATCGCTGCCTATACCCTCTCTGACTCTATTAATATCGGCACCTACCCTTTCACATATATTCGCCATTTCATTCATAAAGGATATCCTGGTGGCCAACATGGCATTAGAGGCATATTTGGTCATTTCTGCACTGTAAACATCCATGATGATGAATCTTTCATGGTTTATGGTGAAGGGGAAGTATAATTCCTTAAGGGTATTGATTACTTCCGGGTTATCTGAACCAATTATCACTCTGTCTGGACGCATAAAGTCTCCCACAGCTGAACCTTCTTTTAAAAATTCAGGATTGGATACCACATCTACCTTGTACTCCGCACCCCTTTTTTTTAGTTCTTGCTTTATAGTTTTTTTGACTTTATCAGCGGTTCCTACCGGTACCGTGGATTTATTTACCACTATAAGATCATGGGACATTACCTGACCGATTTCGGTGGCCACATCCAGGACATGTTTTAGATCTGCGCTACCGTCTTCATCCATAGGGGTGCCCACGGCTATAAAACATATATTGGAATTTTTTATGCCTTCTTTTAATTTATTGGTAAATTTTAGATCGCTTTTTTTATAATTTCTTTTGACTAGATCTTCTAAACCAGGTTCATATAATGGGATTAATCCTTTTTTCAACTTTTCAAGTTTTCCATTATCTATATCCACACAAAATACTTTGTTTCCCATTTCGGAAAAACATGCGCCTGTGACTAATCCCACATATCCTGTTCCAATAACTGTAATATTCATATTATCACCATAAGAATTATCCTTTTACTTTAATTTGAATGTATAATACTATAATGCTTCTATCATGAAAAATTTTAAGTTCACTTTTAAATTAGTTTTATTGTATTATCATAAATAAAATTTTAACATTGATCGTTAGAAAACTATTTTCTGGATGATCTGTTTAATGTAAAATATGAATAAAATTTAAATTTCTATAAATTTTTAAGAAATCAAATATAATTAATTACTTATTCTTTTTATAAATTTCGCAGTAAGAGTGCCAGGCCTTTTTTCTGCATTAACTGATATAGAAATATTCTTTAAGCTTTGAACTCCCTCTTCATTTTTCGAAATGATTCTCATCTATAACATAGGAGATTAATTTTTTATAACATATGAAAAACTATAGTTTCTTTATAATAGATATGTAACCTTTGATGGTTACAATGAATTTTAATGTCCTTTTTTTGTATTTAATAAAATTTACAGTGGATAAAATTTCAAAATTAGGGTTTAATGGGATTTTTAATCCTGCGAAATTTGAATTAATTTAGTGCATTTTTAATATTATTCTTTTAGTGATTGGAAGTTTTATCAGCTACAATGAATTTTTCTATAGCTTTAACTATTAAGAACCATTTATTAATCTATTCTTTATATACAATTCAGTAAATCTTCGATTAAAGGAATGAACAACCGCATATCACCAGTCGAGTAGATCAATCATAGGCAACATTTTTATTTTTAGTCATACAATCAGAATAAGCAATATAAGGAGTTTTAGAGGTAATTACACCATTATTAATACTTTGGGCCACCAAAGAGTGAACGAATCTCCTAGACCTGAAGGCCAAACCAGAGGCAATAAAGATAGCGAATGGAGCAAAAAACATTAAACTTTCCTTAAGGCCATAAACTGCACAACATAATTGATATGGATTATGATTTGATACTAGACTTGAAACTACAACTGCTGAGATTCATGACAGCCAAATTTACATCACTGAACCAGGTGAGTAGTTTATCGAGAACGAGGATACTTCGGAGCAGCCTGCAGCGGCTATATCGTCACAATGAAACACGCATTGCATTACTATCCGTTATGAATTCGCGGTAAAATGCGCAAAAGACGAATAGCTCGTAAAATATCAGCCTTTGAAAGGCCTTACGCTGTGATTAAAAACATATTCAAGTACGGCCACCAGTTAGTAACCATATTCTGAACTCCACCAAAAACCTGTTTTCATGCTTCTGTTAAACTTATTACAACTCAAACCCTCCAAAAAAAATTATCAAGCCTAGCGAATGTTAACACAAAAAAACAGGAAAAATAAGAAAAAAAGATAAATATGCTCCCTAAAAAGATAAAATCAAACTAAAAACTTTCAAAAACCTAAATAAACTTATCATAAAAATGAGGGTAAAAATATATTAGAATTTTTGAAAAAGAAAAAGAAATAGTTTATTCATAAATACTCATAATATAGAATCTTGTTAATTAAGGATATTTAGCAATTGGAAGTGCTTTAAAATACTCCTCTTTTACATAACAAAAACCGTGGATACCTGTATTAAACTTTTTACTAATATTTCTAAATCCAACTAGTTTTTCGTCCAAATCTTCACCTAAATGGTTTTCACCCATAATTACATCAAACTTGTTCAATAAATCATTACTTATTAGATTATCAAGAATTTTATGTTCTGAGCCTTCAGTGTCAATTTTTAAGACTATGTTCGAGTTGATGTTATCCTTTTTAATGATATCTGATATAATTCCACTAGCCTCTTTAATCCTTGCTTTTTTAATTTCCATAGGTTCTTTACGTCTTAACCAATCCGATTGAACATTAGTAAACTCTAATTCAGTGGTTGTGATTCCATCGAAACCTGAAAGACAGTAAATGTCGATATCACCATCTTCATCAGAAAGTCCATATTTATATGTTTTGATTTTCTGAGCTAAGTTTGGGTTAAGATCAAGGTTCTCTAAAGCAAAATTGTAAGTTTCTTCATTTATTTCAAAACCGTATACGGCTCTACATGAATCGTAATTAGCGAATTTCAGTGCAGCATATCCTCTATTCATCCCTATATCAAAAACAACAAATTCGTTAAACTGATATAATTGTGGTACTGAATATCCATCCCTACCATAAATTTCACTAATAGTATAAAAACGATTATTTGTCACAAGTTTAATACCATCTTCATTTTCTAGATATATTCTATTTTCCGATGGGGAATGAGATAAAAGTTTGATGTTATTAAAAAAGCACATTTGAAAGAATTGATCGGTGTTCATCATTTCATATGAATTTTCATCACCATTAAAGAAATATCCCTTGCAAATATCATAATTTTGATTGAAGGTTTCAATAGCTCTTTTCAAATTTTCCTTTATGGAAATATAAGAATCAATACAGGCATTTGTTTTTTCTTGGTTTTCTTTGTATATCTCCAAGAATCCGTTTAGGAAAGTTTCTGTTTTTTCTTGGTTGTGATCGTATTTTTCTATGAAGTTCTTTGTTTTTTTTTGGTTTTCTTTGTATATCTCCAAGAATCCGTTTAGGAAAGTTTCTGTTTTTTCTTGGTTGTGATCGTATTTTTCTATGAAGTTGTTTGTTTTTTTTTGGTTTTCTTTGTATATCTCCAAGAATCCGTTTAGGAAAGTTTCTGTTTTTTCTTGGTTGTGATCGTATTTTTCTATGAATTGTTTGTTTTGTGTTTGATTTTTTTGGTAGTTATCTAAGAATTTGTTTGTTTTTTCTTGGTTTTCTTCGTGTTGGTTTAATAATCCGTTTAGTAGTGTTTCTGTTTTTTCTTGGTTTTCTTCGTGTTGGTTTAATAATCCGTTTAGTAGTGTTTCTGTTTTTTCTTGGTTGTGATCGTATTTTTCTATGAATTGTTTGTTTTGTGTTTGATTTTTTTGGTAGTTATCTAAGAATTTGTTTGTTTTTTCTTGGTTTTCTTCGTGTTGGTTTAATAATCCGTTTAGTAGTGTTTCTGTTTTTTCTTGGTTTTCTTCGTAAGAATTTAAAAAAGAATCTATTCTTTTATAATTTCCAAGGTATACATTAAATGTTCTATTTGCTTTTTTAATAAAATTTAAAGGATTCTTAAAAGATACCATGTTTTTTCCCTCATGATATATGTTTTATTAATTAGTATTTGTAGATATTGATGGAGTTACTTATAATTTTAGAAACTGTCAATACTTAGTGGTTTTTTGAAATTTATTTTTTTTAAAAATAATATTTTTTCATTCGGTTTTAACTGATTAATTTGTAAAATAGAAATATAAAACCTTTTCTAACGATTTAAACAAACTATTAGTATTATTAGCCCAAAATACACTTGTTTTAGTTGATAATTTTTGATCGGGGTTTTGAATTTCCTATTTTTGTTAAGGTTATCAAAGTATGGGGAAAATCATTTAAAATCGGTCAAAAGAGGTATCGATGTATTTAAATCATTGGATGCCTAGTATAAAAAATGCTTTTGAATTGGGATGTTTGTTCCTTTTGTCTGGAGTGTTTCAGTAAATCTGCGATAAAAATAGAGTTAAACAACGAGGCTTTATTTTTATCATGAAGGAGTCGTTATCATGGAAATTCAAATGTATAAGTGCAAAAATATGGTCAAAAGTTTAATACAGATATTTTAGATGTTTTAAAATCATAAAAGTAACTTTAAATACGAATTCTAGAGAATACATTGAATTATTGGGTTTATTCTTCGGATAAATCCGTAAATTGCCCATAAATTTTAAAAAGGACACATGAATCAGTATTTCAAGATAAATAATTGAAAACTGGATTCGGTTATGAAATCCTGAAAAAGAAACAAAGAATAGTTTTCTGGATATTAAATCTTTGATGTGGAGTATATTAAACTTAACAGTGTTTGCAATCACTGGTTCACTTTATTCGGAAGTGAACAGAGTATTATCATCAGAATATTACCGTAGCTGATAAAATATACTCTGCTTAAGAGAATTATACGAATAAAAAAGTTTTTAGAGGAACATACAAGGAATAATATCAAAGTAAGTAAAGAGTGATTTAAACGATAAATACAAACTTATCTTTAAAGAATTGGGTAAACATTTGGAGCTTATTTTATTTATTTTTAAAATTAACAATAAAATTTAAATCCATTTGATATAATGAACTATTTGATGATTCTTGGTAAATACGGCGGAAAACTAGAATTATCAAGTTTATTTAGCATAGAATCATTTAAAGCTAAAAATATGATAAATATTAAACTAAATAAAATTATTAAAGGTTTTCAGTTAATTATCATGGATTCATTAATGCCCTTTCAAAACATCAAAACATACTTTTCGTATCTTTTAGATTTAAATAACAAACGAACTTCAAATAAATTTGAAAAGAAATTCCCAAAAATCATTAGATATACTGAAATTAAAAAAACGTGCAATGTCACGAATAAACATCAGAACGAAATTAAACCAGAAATGTTTTTTAACGTTCAACCCAAAGTTTTTACATAGCCAAATTTTTCATAGAAAATGTTTCAGATGAAATATGGTTTGGGGCAATGTTGTTTTAAATAATAAAAAACAAGATTGGCTAATATATACTTACCTATGTTAATTAATATTAAAGAAATGATATCCTACATGAAAAAACATTAGGGTATTCCAATTCAAAGGAGGAAACGATGTTCAAGTGAACATGTTTTTAAAACATTACCATGAATATTGGATATCCTTAAAAATAGAAAAATAGGTGGTTTCAATGCAATTTTTAATAATTAAAAGTGATCAAAAAATAAGTTCAGTGGAAAAGCTCACCATAAAGGATAAATTCAATGCAAATACTTCAATTATATGTGATCATATTGATTATGAGTGGAGTTCTGATGATAATACTATTTATTTTATAGGTAGAAACCCTAATATTGAGATTTATTCTAAATATAATATTTTTAATGTTGATGAGAATAACAACTTGAATTTTATAAATGGATGGATTAAAAAAAATGAAGAAGATAAACTATTAGATAGTAATAATTTAAAAAATAAAATAAATAACGATGATTTTGATGGTTTTTTTAATGTTGGTAAAATAAAATCAGAAGGTGAAAGCGAAATTTTTTCTAGTTTAGTTAGCCCTAGCATATATTATACTTTAGAAAAAGATGGTTTTGGTTTGAGTAATCGAATATCGGTACTGTCTGAAGTATTTGATAAAAAAAAACTAAATAAAAAACATATAGCTTCTCAAATACAATATCAAAACTATTCTTTAACAAATGACACGATTTATTCTGATATTTTTCAAATCCCTTTTGGAACAAAAATTCATTTTAATGAAAAATTAATTTTTTCAAGAATCTTTGATTTATTTCACTGTGAAAAACTTAAGAATTTTTATAACGAAAATAAAAATAAGTATTGGGATGTTTGCTTTAAATTAATGAAATCTCAAGTCAAAGCTTTTAAAAATTTAAATCTTTCGGAGGTAACATTAGGAATTAGTGGGGGTAAGGATTCTAGACTACTTTTCGGACTTTATAATGATCTTTTGAAATCAACATTTACAAGGGGACCAGTTTACTCTCCAGAAGTAATCATCGGCAAGATTGTTAGTAACTTGTTTGAAACAGAACATGAAAACATATATAATCAGACAGAAAATCAAGACAATCTTTTAAAAAAAATGCCTAATCATTTATTTTGTCGGGAATTTGAAATGTCTCCTTGGGATTTTGGTATATTAAAAGACAATACTTCAAATAGGGTTTTTATTGATGGACAGGAATTCATTAAGGGACTACCTTATGAGCATGAAAAATCTAATGAAGATATTTTAAAAGAAGTAAATCAATACTTTTCAAATAATTATTCAATTGATAACTCTTTAAATAAAGATATTTTAAAAGAAAATTTAAATAACTCCAAGGAACTTTTAGATAATTTACATGACACGCGTCTTTTCCCACCAATTAAAAGGATTTTAAGTAGAGGAAGATGGGTTGCAAAAGTAAATGAAACTGTTAATGAAACCTCCTTTCCAGTATATCCTTTTTTAACTAACACAGCTAATAAATTTGGATATAACATTCCTATACAAAATATTTTAAATCAAGAATTTCATCATGAAATCATAAAACGTATAAATCCTGATTTATTAAAGATTCCTTTATTTAATGATCAATTTAAGCAAACTAAGATACCTCCCATTGAAAATAAAATACCTGGAAAACTGAATTATAAAAATACTTATTTAATCTTGTATTTTGATTATTTAAAAGATTTTATTTTAGAAAATTATGATTCAGTTTCAGATTTAGTAAAAAAAGAGTTTATCATTAATCTGAGTAAAGAAAAACTGTTTAATAATGGTAAACTTTCCATAATTGTTTATGATATATTACAAGCAATTATTTTAATAAAAACACCTTTGTTTAAAAATCTTAAGGCAGAACTAAACACAGAATTTGTGTTGGATTTAAAAACAAAACTTGAAAATTATGATGAAAATTGTATTAGAGCATATATTGAATATAATAAGGACATAATAAAACTGAAAGAAGAAAATGAAAAATTAAAAAAAAATTTATCTAAAATAGATAATAAAAAAATTGAATAAATCGAAAGGAAAACATTTAAAAGTATTCATCTGTATGTTGCCGTGAATATTACACAATATAATTTGATAAAAACAGGATATTTAAAAAAGAATTATTTTTGAAGTAGGTGATTAAAATCCAAGGTGTTTCTAGAAAAGCTTCTGATAATGGTTTAATTTATAAAAAAAGGAAAATTGATAAATTGTCTTTTTTATATATTTTAAAGAAAGAAAAACTAAATCTAAAGAATATTTATAGAATTTTTAAAGCTAGGGGAAAAATTAAGACTTTAAATCTTTTTGATGAAAAGTATTATTTAACTAACTATTCACATCTTGTAAACTCCAATATTGAACTATTAAATCACTACCTCTATCATGGATGGAAAGAAGAAAGAAGTCCATCTAGAAAGTTCGATGGAAACTATTACTTAAAAAGATACCCTGATGTGAGGAAATCTAAAATCAATCCACTTGTTCATTATGTTCTTTATGGAAAAGAGGAAGGAAGATTCCCAAATCATCATGCTGAAATTAACTCACCACAAAATATAATAAAAAGTTTAGAAAATTCCATCTTCAAATTAAATAATGAGATCAATCAACTTAAAAAAGAAATAAGAAAATATACCCGAGTATTTACTATTGGTCATATTAACAAAGAAAAAATAGCCTGTGATATAGAGTTGTTTCAAGGTTTAGGAGTTACTAGAGAAAAAAGAAACCCTCAAATAACTGTTTCTCTAACATCTTATCCTGATAGAATTTATGATATTCATTACTGTTTATACTCGCTATTAAATCAAAGTTTTAAACCTGATAAACTTATTTTATGGTTGTCTAAAGAAGAATTTCCAAACTTAGAAAAAAATTTACCTTCAAGAATATTAGAACTGAAAAAGCATGGTTTAGAAATAAAATGGACAGAAAAGAATTTCGGATGTTATGATAAATTAATTCATTCTTTAAAAGAGTATCCAAATGAGATTATTGTTACTGCAGATGATGATCTTTTCTACCCCGAAGATTGGTTAGAAAGGTTATATGAAAATTATGATGGAAAAAACATATTAGCACATAGAGCTCATTTAATCAGTTTTGAATCAGGTTCTGTTAAACCATATAATCAATGGGAGAAATCAATTGAAAATGATGAAATTAGCGTTTTAAACTTTCCTACTACTGGTGGTGGGATTTTATATCCTCCAACTGTTTTTTATAAAGATGTTTTAAAGGATGAAATATTTCTTAAACTTTCACCATGTGGTGATGATATTTGGTTTTGGGGAATGGCTGTTTTAAACAATAGAAAGATTAAAGTTATTAAAGACGGATTCAAACATTTAACTTACATTAATCCAGAAAGAGAACTTAATTTAAACGATGATGGAACTTTATTTGAAGGAAATAAAGACGGAAGAAATGATGAACAGCTTTCCGCACTTTTAGAATTTTACCCGGAAATAAAAGATAAATTATTACGAGAGATAACTCCTAAAGTTTCTGTGATTATTCCCGTCTACAATAGAGAAAAATATCTTAAACAATGTTTAGATAGTGTGATAAATCAAACGCTAAAAAATATTGAAATTATTTGTATCGATGATGGTTCAACGGATAAATCATTAGAAATATTAAATGAGTATAGAAAAAAAGATGGCAGAATAATAATTATAAACCAAAAAAATCAAGGATCGGGATTGGCAAGAAATAGTGGTCTTAAAATTGCAAAGGGAGAATATATAGGATTCGTTGATAGTGATGACTGGATTGATTTAAATTTTTATGAAACATTATTTACAGAAGCCAAAAAACAAGATGCTGACTTAGCAAGAACACTATATGTATATGAATTCCAGAAACATTCAAAGGAAGAAGATTACCTAAACAAAATAATTCATAAAAGAAAATCTGAGGGAGAACTTTTAAATGTAAATGAACATTCTGTAGTTATATGGAATGCTATCTACAAAAAGGAATTCTTACAAAAAAACAACATTTACTTTGACAAACTTCAGGCAGTAGTAGATGTTCCATTTACAGCAAGGGCAACATATTTTTCAAAAAAAACCATTCCTGTTGTTGGTACTTACTATCATTATAGAAAAGATGTTGGAAACAGACTAACAATTTATAACAAAAAAAGAATGGAAGAAATGTTAAAAGCAAACAAAATTACTTTAGACTTTATTAATTCTGTAAAATATGAAAATAAAACAGATTATTTGGTAGCATTCAAAAGAGTCATATGGCGATATGATGACTTATACGGAAGTAGTTTGAAAATTGATAATTTTGATAAAAAAAATCAGGAATCATTTTTCAATGATATTGTTCAAGGATTTCAATCATGTAAATATAAAGAAGATTTACAAAAGAACTATTACGAAACTTACTTTGAATTCCTGAAAAAAGATGGTTTTAATAATTATTTAAAATATCAACTTCAAAAAAATTAAATTTGTTTAATCTTCTCTAATAACAGTATTGATTACATTTTTCAGGTGATCAAAATGAAAATACAGTTATCGGAACATGTTATGTGGGGGTTAGTCACAGGGACTGTTTTTCAGAGATGGGAAAAATAAGATTAATAATATTTCAACATTAAATCATCTTATGAGGCTTAATAATGAATGGATTATTGAACGCTATAATACTTCCAATTATCAAGATTCTTAAACATACAGAATCCATAACGAAATAATTCTGATAATAATCACATTATTGTAAGAACCAATCCACTTATTCTTATGTTCTTCATGGAAAAAGGAAGGAAAGATTCCCAAATCATCATGCTGAATTTAACTCACCCCAGAATATATAAGAAATTTCATGGTAGAATACAAAATCTAGAAAAATCACTTTCTCAATCGAATAATTATCTTCAAAATATAAAAAAGAAGCTATTTCGACGCTTTTTTAGATATGCTTTCAGAAAATCGAAAAGTTGTGGATGGTTTTTTTGAGTATGGTGTTGATAGGGAGAGGTGGAGTCTTTGTTGGGTGTTGTTGGGGATAGTCAGAAGAGTTTGGATGGTTTTATAGATACATACAATACAAATCAGAAAAAAATGAATTCATTCGTAGATACTTATTTAAATATAAAGAGTGACTTGGAAAGATCCATTAAAACTTTTAATAATAACTATCAATCATGCAAATCCTACTTCTTTAATGGTGACGAAGATTCTTTTAGAATGATGGACACAGATGAATTCTTTAAAATGTGTTTTTTCAACAATATTAAACTTGTATCTCATTCCCCTTCAGAAAATAGAATTTATCTAAAAACTGAAGAAGGAATAATGCTGGCTACAAATAATCGCTTTTATACTCTAAAAGAGATTTTTACCCGAGGAGGATATTCCATACCGCAGCTTCATCAGTTTAAAGAATTTGTGGTGTTTGATATTGGAATGAATAGGGGTTATGCTGCATTGAAATTTGCTAGCTATGATAATTGCAGAGCCGTTTATGGATTTGAAATAGATAGTGATACTTTTGATTTTGCAATAGAAAATTTTGAATTAAATGAAGACTTGTATAAAAAAATCAAGCCTCATAAATTTGGTCTTTCTAATAAAAATGAGGAATTGGATATATATTGCCTTCCGGGAGCAGATGGGGTCACAACAACTGAATTAGAATTTACCAAACTTCAATCTGAATGGATTAATGGAAAAGCAAGGATGAAAACTAAGAAGGCTGAAGTTAAAAATGCAGGAGAAATATTATCAAATATTATTGAAAAAGAAAATATTGAAAGTAATATAGTTTTAAAAATTGATACTGAAGGCTCTGAAGCAAAGATTATTGATAGTTTAATCGATAAAGACGTTTTAGATAAAGTGGATGTAATAATGGGGGAAATACATTTTGGCTTAGATGACTTAGATGAAAAACTAAAAGGCTTTAAAAATATTAGTAAAGTATACTTCACAGATACAATATATAGCTTTTGCTATGTTAAAGAAGAATTATTTAATGTTCTCCCTATTAAAGAATTTTAATTAATTAAATTTTTTATAATATGATTAGCCAGGTTTTTAAAATTATGATCTTCCATACTTTTTTTTTGATAAGGAGACTTAATTGAACGATTATTTAAAATTTCATCTATTTTATTTTTTAAATCCTCCTCACCCTCATAAAAAACCACCCTATCCCCAAAAACATCCTCTCCCCCTTTAACCTTATCTGAGATAATAAAAGCACCACAGGCCACCCCATCAAATAATCGATTGGATAAAAACCCTTTCTCTCGCATGTCATCCCAGTGATCGTTCAATAATATCTTACAGGAAGAATAAGCCTTTCTAAGCTCATTATTAGGGATGTGCTCTCCCTTAATATACTCCTTATCTATAAATTCCTCCCAGCCCTTTCCATAAACTGCCAGATCATAACTACTGGGTAATAAATCCTTTAATATTTTCCTGAAGACTTTACGGGAGTTACCCACAAATAATAGGTCGTGGGCATACTTTTCATCATAATCCGGATAAAATAACTCATGGTCCGTACACTGCAGCATTACCTCCACCGGCACATCCACCAATTTACTTATCCTGGAAGCCCAGTAAGAAGAAGCAATAAAAACATGATCATATTCTGAATATTCTTCCACTGATACCTTATCGGGATGGGAGATATTCCACATGATATTGAAGTGCTTTTCCTGGGGATGGTATCTACTAAGGCCTCTTAAAACCAGGACCACATCAAAATTCTTATCCTCTTCCCATTCCGGGAGTACCTGCAAGGTTACCTCACAACCCTTCTTTTCTAGCTCTTTTTTTAATGCCCGGGCCACATGATAATCTCCCCATTCTTCTACTTCCTCCCAGCTGGGGGCGGGGATTTTAATGGCCATCCGGGCGGTATAGAAATAATCTTCCAGGATTTTTTTCAAGGTCCGGGCCCGCACATCATAGGTATGGTGTTTGAGGACAAATTTTTGCAGTTCCCGGGCCTTATCCTGCCGGGCCTTTTCATTATCCAGATAATATTTTATAAGCTCATTTAATTCTTCTTTAGACTGGAATACCGGCACTTTACCCTGGAAGTTTTCCCGGGAACCTACCAGTCCATTACTTATTACCAGCACCCCACAGGCCAGGGCATCATATACCCGGCTATTGGTAGCACCAAACCCTTTAGTAACCCGGTTGGCATCATTAATCACCAGTTTGGTGGAGGCATAGATCTGGGGTACCTGGGAGTAGTTTATAAAACCCTGGTGATAATCCTTAAATTTCTCTACCTTTTCCCAGTTTTTACCATATATCTTAAAGTGGTAAGGGAGCTTATCCGGTTCCAGCATTTCCATTATTTCCCGGGGATCATTCCAGTAACTACCAGTAAAGCAATAATCGCAGGCATATTCTTCTTGGGGTGTAATATTTTCATGGAAGCGTTCAGTATTGGCCGCTATAGGAAATAGCAGGGCATCTTTACCACTTTTTTCTTTAATATAATTGCACGATGTGGGGCTGGGGGATAGTACCATGTGGTAACTGGAAAATCCAGGACTACTAACCCAGCGGTCAAACCAGTTCCGGGGCCAGGCAATTTTAATTAAAGAACCACTGGCCTTAACTTTCCGGGGATCATAACTATCTAAAAGTGATAGGAGAATATCCGCATCCCCTACATCATACCAGTTTCCCGGTCCTCGCCGGGGCAGGAAACTCACCTGCCAACCTATTTTTTTTAAACCCTCCCCTAACTCCAGGGCAGTGAAGTAATCTCCGGCAGAAGCATCTTCCCCACTTTCGGTTACTACCAGGGCTACTTTCAGGGGTTGTTCGGATAAAATCCTCCGGCCCAGTAATTTATCCTTAAATAATTCCTTTTTAAGCCAGGGGTTCCATTTGCGGCGGAATAATTTACGATTACTTAAGCGGCGGCGGCGCACATCCCGGGACTTATTTTTTTCCTGGGTCCCAAATTCATAATGGAATAAAGTGGCCCGGGGAGTGTAAATATTAGTATAACCTTTTTTCAAAAGCTTAAGACAGAAATCAACATCTTCATAACCATATTCATATCCTTCATCCAGGCCCCCTGCTTCCAGGTATTTTTCTTTTTCCACCAAAAGGGCAGCAGCAGTAACAGCAGCCACCACTTTATCCTCTTTTTCCATGGAAAATGGTTCACTACCATTACCTCTATTATATGGTTTAATAAATCCCTTTTCATCCTTAAAAGCAATACCGGCGTGCTGGATTTTAAAAGAATTCTGGGAATTAATAGAGGACTCAACCATAAAAGGGTATATTAACTGGGCCCCCACAGCACCTACCTCCTTATTTTCTAAGGCAGTATGCATCATCTGGTTTAACCAGCCTTTCAGGGGTTCTACATCATTATTTAAAAGTAGTAAGTATTCGCCCTGGGCCTGATCCACCACCTGATTATGGGCCTGGGAGAATGATTTATTTTCTTTATTTTTAATTATTTTAAGGGGCAATGGGGGGGATAAATTTTCTAAAAAAGCAACTGATCCATCACCAGAGTCCTGATCCACCACTATAATTTCATAATTGGGGTAGTGGATATTTTCTTTAAAATTAGAAAATAAGCGGGATAGATGATTCTTACCATTACGGTTCAGGATGATAATGGAAACTAAAGGTGAATCCTCTTTAAAGGGATGTAAATTAATATTAGAATTATTCTGACTGATTATCTTTTCATACTTTTCTTTTAATTCTTTTTTACTCCAGCGTGGTTTTTGGAGGTATTTAGAGAGAGGATTGTCTTTAGTCACTTTATTGTTTAAAGCAGCAATTTTTAATTTTCCAGATTTTATATTATGACTCAATTCAATTTTAAGCCTTCTTAAATGGGTTTTTGTGATGTTTTTCAGGTTTTTATCATCTTTAATGTTGACCTACTCCTAAACAAGACTTATTTTTTTTATCTGGAAAACTATCCATTATCTATTATACTATTTTAATAATTTAAGGACATTTTAATCTTATACCTTTATAAATTTTACTACCTTAATGGGTATCATTCAAACATTTTCTGTTAAAAAAAAAGTATTGATTAATTATTACTTACCGTATGCTGATGGCACCTAAGCTATTTAAACCATTACCCTAAAAAAAAAGAAAATATTAATTTATTTCCCGGTTTACTCTGAATTATCTCCATTAGAGGGAGGTTCTGGTTCGGGAGTGGGATTACTTGGTGTAGTAGGGTTACTAGGTTGAGGATTATATACTGGGGGCCGGTTATTATTAGGGTTGGAGTTATCTGCCGGGTCTGGAATATCTTCCTCTTCTACTTCTAATTCTTCGGTGGAGTTATCCATACCCCTGAATTGAAGGCTCCATATATCTATAAGATCAATACCTTCCTGGTTGGTACTATCTCCCACGGCTCCAGGAATCCCATATAAACCCACACTTAAAACCAGTAAAACGGGTATAAGAGTTCCAATTAATTTATAATCTTTGTTCATGTCGTCACCATCATCCCTATCCAAGGATTATCCTAATAAATATTTATTTTCTTAAGAGCACTATATAATCCTTTTGCCAAAAATTGTATATAGGGCCTTAATCAGTTTTTAGGACACATATCTGGTTTTAATATTATCAACTTCAAATCAAGTTAAAAAATAATCTTAACCTATAAAAAAAGAATCTAAGAAGGTTACAGGGAAATATAACCTTTATTTATTAAAGAAATATCCTAAACCATTGGCCAGGGCAAATTTAAGGACCTGATCCTGGGGCACCACTGCAATATTTCCCTGTAAGTACTGTTCTATTGCCACCCTGGATAAGGCCATGAAGTTTTGTTCATCCTGGGCCTTTTCAAAAATAGGCCGCATTAATGATTCCACCGCATTACCCCGGGACATACCTTCAGTTTGCTCATATCTTAAAAATTCTATGGAATTACCAGATACCATCCCTCTACCTGGAACATTTACCGGTCCCACTGCCTGAATAAGGGCATCTACTGCTGTGGGGTTTACTATAATCACGGTATCGGTCTTAATTCCGGTGTGGTATTCTACTATCTCCTGGGCCAACTTAGCCCCTACTTCCGGGTCGGCATCCCACAAAGAATCATGCATCACTAACTGATTCAATCCCTGGGCCTTGATTTCAGGAGGAGCCTCCTGGGTAGGGTGATAAAGTCCACCAGGATAGATAGGAGTGATTTTTTTAATATTTCTTCCTTCCACTTCCAGGGCAAAGGCCATATCCACTCCTCCCATACCAGGACGCTGTTCACCTGGATCTACAGCTAATAATAGGACAGTCTGATTTTCCAAACCAGAATCAGAGCCACTGTTCATGAACTGGAAAGCAAAAAATAGGGATCCGGCTACTATAAGCAGGACTATAACAAGTAATAATTTTTTTAACATTCAATCTCCTGGAAAATATATTTTGTACTAAAAATTAGATTAAAACCAGTAAAGTGGTTAAACTATTAAAGAATTATTTCTTTTTAATTTTTCAACTATTTAAATCTATATTAAAAATCTTTTTTTTCGGGACTAAAAAAAAATAATATTTAAGCTAAGGAACAAATTTCCAGAGCTTATAATCTCCAGGACTTTTAGCTTCAGGATTTAAAACTGAATCTCTGTGAAGGAGGTACTTTTATAACCCGGATATAGGCTACGGCACTTAATATTATACTTATAATCCCAATAATCATTAAAATCGAACTTAAATTAATCCCCAGGGGAGTGTAAAATAAGATTATTCCAATAACCGAGGTTAAAGCTAAACTAATTATCACTGATAGGCCCCAGCGCTCAATAACTTCTAAACTTTCTTTACCAGGGAATAAAAGGGTCATTAAAAGATATCCAGGTATTATAAATATAAATAAGCCGGCTAAAATTGTTTTAACTATGCTGTTATTTAGCAGGGGAATAGAAACAGTTACCAGACTCAGTACTGATAGGATGATAATCACCAGGATATCCAGGGGTGTATTGGTGGTGAAACTTAATTTTTTAGGCGGGACTGACTTTTTTTCTACCTTTTCTTTTACCGGATCTTTTGGCACGGATTTTAATCTACCCTGATCTATAGTTTCGGTGGTTTTATCCAGACTCTGCCGGTAAGACATTACCTTCTCCTGAGGGGATTTGTCCGCCACGGGAGATACAGGTTGAACCTTCAAGGGTTTTAAGATTTCTTTACGTCTATGGTAGGCTATAAGGGATAGTATCATGGATAGGCTGGAGAGTACCACGATAAGCAAATTAGTCTGCATTAAAAGAGGACTGTATTTAAGGATCACACTCACCGACATGGTTAGAAATGCACTTAACATTAAAAGCAGCACTGGTTTTTTTAAGAGTTCATTAATATATTTATCCGGATATATGACTGCTAATAGGGAGTAACCAGATGCTATGAAGATTAAAAAGAGGAAAATTCCATCCAGGTATTCGTTGTTGGCAAAAGGACTAAAAAAGGTTATAAGTGCGGTGTAACTTAACCCTATTAAAAAAATCAGAATAAGATCTATATTTGACATTTTTTTCATGATATCTTCCCATGTTAAGTAATTTACTTAAAGCTATGATAGTTGTAATAATAATTTATTTTGATAATATTTGAGGGAACTACCTTTTATAGGATATGGTTAATCTTTTATATAGTAAGGATTATGGGGGGAGTTTCAACTCAAGGGTGGATATTTTTAAGGTTATTGCTATTAACCTAGAACTTTCTTAAATGGAATATTTTGAGTCTATAGTTTTAAGAAGTGAAAATAAAGAATAATAGTGGTGTAATTAACATGGTTGACTCTAACTTAGAAAAACTAAAAAAAGCCCTGCATAACCGGGAATGCACGATAAAACAACAATCAAAGGTTATGGAAATAACCTTTAAAAATGAAGAAGATGCAGAGTGGTTTGAAAATATATGCTCCTCCCGGAAGGGTGAATCAGTTCTGTCCTGCATGATGTCCATGAAACCCCCGGGAAAAAATCAATTTAAATTCATATTCAATATAACGGATATAGGGCGATTTATTGAAATCATGGAGTAGATACAGAACTTATTATTAAATAAACTAGATATGGACTGTTATATAGAAATAAATTAGATATAGGTGCTATAATTCATTAAACAGGTTTCAAGTCCCCTTTAGATAATAAATTTAAGTTAAAGTATAATTAAAATCATATTTTTAAAAGCATAATAAAAATCCTATTTTTTTAAAAACATAAATAAATCCTTTAACATAAAACATAATCAATTAAAATCTTAAAAAAAAGCGAGGAATAGTAATGGTACCGGGATCAGCACCAATAACCTTCAGAAGAAAAATTGATGGAGAAATAAAAGATTTAACTGTGAGTGAAGAATTTGTTATGGACTTTCATTTCACCACCCAGGAGCACCTCATGGTAATTTTAAGGGTAATGGGCAGGGACTCCCAAAAAACAAAGGATTTCTTTAAAGATACCATAAATGAGACCTTCCAGTTGAAAACCATGGACACCTGGAAAAAAGAAAAAGTAGAAGATGAATTCACCCTCACCGACATGTACCTGGATGAAGGACCTCCCCTTTCTATTGATATTGGAGTGGATCCCTACATGGTCCGTATTATACTGGACTTTAAAAAAACTAACTAAAATTTATTTTTTAAAAACTTATTAACGATTATAACACCTTTAAATTAAAAAAGAAGGTTTTCTATGCGGAAAAAATTTGATGAACCCCTGTGTCCTCCTGCCGATAGTACCTGTACTCCTGATTTTATAGATGCAAAAAAGGACATATCTAACCTTTTAAACACCGAATCATTTGCCGTATTAGCCACCCAGGGAGAAGGCCAACCATATACTTCGCTTATGAGCTTTAAAGTCACTGAAGACTTAAAAAAGATTGTATTTAGCACCCCGCAAGAAACCCGCAAGTTCGAATTACTTAAAAAATCAGATAAAGTAGCTCTTCTGGTGGATAATCGCTCCCAAACACCGCCCAGTCTAAATAGGATTAGTGCGGTAACTATAACTGGTAAAGCAAACATCATCCCTCCTGAAAAAGCCCAAAAATGGGCTGATTTTCTTATGGAAAAACACCCTTATCAGAAATCATTTATTTTTGCACCATCCACTGCTCTGGTGGTGGTGGATGTATACCGTTATTTCCTGGTAAAACGGTTCCAGGAAGTGGTGGAGTGGAGTCCCAGGTAAGGTTGATTCTATGGTAAAAATTAATAATCCCCGGATTTTACCTCTTATAGAGGCCGATATTGATGTTAAAATGGTAGGGGCTAAAACCAAAAACCTGGCCATATTACTTAACAAAAATATCCCGGTGCCGGAGGGTTTCTGCATCACCACTTCGGGATATAAAGATTTTATAGAACTAAATAACATCTCTCCTACCATAGATATGGAGATTTATAAAAAAGAACCAAAAGACATGCGCTGGGAAGAGATATGGGATGCTTCTTTAAGGATCAGATCTGCTTTTTTAAAATCACAAATACCTCTTGTACTGGAAAAAGAAGTTATAAAACACATAAAATCCTATCCTAACTCCACTAAATTCTCAGTAAGATCCTCTTCCCCTTTAGAAGACTCTAAAAAGAATTCCTATGCCGGTATTCATGAATCCTATGTTAATGTAAAGGGAATAGAAGAAATTCTTAAATCCATTAAGCTGGTCTGGGCTTCCCTGTGGAGTGACCGGGCCATACTTTACCGGGATGAAATGGAACTGGATTCAATTAACAGCTCCATTGCGGTTTTAATCCAGGTAATGGTGGAAGAAGAAATTTCAGGCCTTGCTTTTTCACATGATCCCCGGGGAAAAGACGATAACATGATAATAGAGGCCATAGAGGGCTTTTGCAGTGAACTGGTGGATAATGAAAAGGAACCAGAAAAATGGGTCATAAACCGGGAGAGGGAAATTTTAAGCCATAAAAGGCCAGATACCTACAAAAACACCCTCCTTAAATCAGATGAACTAAAAAATCTATTAGATAAACTTATTAACCTGGAAAAAATTTTTAATTTTCCGGTGGATGTGGAGTGGACCGGAACGGGCGGGGATTTAACCATTCTCCAGAGCAGGCCCATCACCAGTTTTACTGATGATGACCCGGACCGGCAGTGGTACCTTACTTTGACCCCCAGCTTTGTTAATTTAAAAAAACTGGCTGATAAAGTGGAAAACCAGCTCATAGGCCAACTGGAAAATGAGGGAATCCAACTATCCCGGGAAGAACCATACGGGCTATCTAAAAAAGAACTGGCCTTCCAAATCAAAAAACGGGCAGAAATTTATTTTAAATGGAAAAAAATTTACTGGGATGATTTCATACCCTTTGCCCATGGTATTCGCAACTTCGGAACCTATTATAATGACCTGGTAAAACCAGATAACCCTTATGAATTCATGGAGTTATTAAAAGATGAGGACATACTGGCCACCCGCCGCAATAAAAAATTCCAAAAACTGGCCCTCCTTCTAAATGCATCCCCTATTTTAAAAGAAAAGATAGATGAAATTCTAAAAAATGGTCTTCATGGTCCGGAATTTATCCGGGCCTTAAAAGAAATAGGGAACATTAATGAAGACTTTTTTGAGTTTATTAATCAATTTTTAGATTTATTAACTAATCATCTGGATATTTCTTATGAAAATACTTCCCTGCAGGATCATCCGGAGGTTATACTTAAAAACATTCAGGAACTGAGCCTTAGAAAAAAATCTCCACCTTCAGTTAAAGATTCTAAAAAAAAGTACCTGAAAAAGCTTTACCAGGCGGCAGGAGACTCCCGGATAAAGGAAGTAGATGAGGTTTTAAGAATCGGGCGTTTGAGCTGGAAATTACGGGATGATGATAACATATTACTGGGCCGGGTGGAAAACCAGTTTTTAAAATTCCTTAAACATGGGGCAGAAGTCCTGGAAAATGAAAAAAAACTTAAAAACCGGGAAAAATTAAGTATAGATGATTGGGAGGATATATATTCTGCCCTTATAACTGATTCTACTTCTATTATTGTGCTGGAAACTTCAGATGAGAGTATAACTGCAGAAATTGATTTTAAACCTCGCCAGCTGGTGGGCCAGCCCTCTTCTCCGGGAATTGTCACGGGAAAAGCCCGGATTATAAAATCATTTGCTGATTTTTCTACTTTAAAATCAGGGGAAATAATAATCTGTGATGCCATACAACCGCAGATGACTTTTTTAGTTGCACTGGCTGCGGGAATTGTGGAAAGAAGGGGAGGAATGCTGGTGCATAGTTCTATAATTGCCCGGGAAATGGGAATTCCTGCTGTAAATGGGGTTAGTGATGCCACCGAATTAATAAAAAATGGGGATTTAGTTACCGTAAATGGTTATCTGGGGCTGGTGGTTATTGGTAAACCTGAATTTGATAGGGAGCACTCTAATTAATCATTTTAATCTATATCATTAACTGATTTACTTTTTTGGCAAAATCAAAGTCCCAGGAAGTTAAACCATCTCTATCATGAGTATATATGGTTAACTTAACCACTCCGGCACCTATTTCCATCTCGGGATGATGCTGCATTTTTTCAGCTATATTTCCCACCTTAACTGCAAAATTCATACCACTGGCAAAATCCGGAAAAATAAATACTCCTTCCAGATGGTGATCTTCTAAAACTTTCCAGTTATCTAAAGTGCTGGCTCTTTTATGGATTTCATCCAGGGATAATAATTGGGGAATTTTTATAGGAACCTCCTCCCTTAGCTATTAAAAATTATTCTTAAATATGGTGATTTATTCTTTTTATAGTTTAAGCCATAAGCTTAAATATTTTAGTGGGGTTTTATAATTATTTTAATAACGTTATAGAAGTTTTAAGAAATTCAAGGCTTTATGGAAACTAAATACTTAATTCAAGAATTAAATAAGAGGTTATCCTTTAACCACGGAAAAGTATTTTAAGTTTGTTAACGGATTTTTCTTAAAGATAAGAATAATTTAATCTAAGATAACATTTTCAAAGTAAGAATTATCAGGTGAAAAAAATGGATAAAATAGTACTGGGACTGCCTAAGGGAAGTTTAAATAATGTAAACCGTGGGAATACTTATCAATTATTTGTGGATGCTGGTTATGAGGTGCGAGGCTATGAACCAGGAAAAGAAGAAAATGAGATGGAGATAATCAATGACCCGGAGATCAAGACCTATTTAACCCGTCCTCAGAGTGCTCCTGTTGAATTAAACCGGGAAATGCTGGATATTGCTATTATTGGTGAAGACTGGGTCAGAGAAGAATCAGTTAATCTAAAAAAACAGTTAATAACCAAAATAGGTGATTTAAATTACGGCGAAACCAGATTAATTGTGGCAGTACCCACCGAAGCCCCCTATGATTCTTTAAGCGAATTTTTCATTGCCAATAAAGATCGGAAGACTCCTATTTTATGTTTCACCGAATACCCTAACTTAACCCGGGAATTCATCATGAATGACCCTGGCTATAAGGAAGTGCATGGAGAAAGTGTACCTTTACTCCAGATCCGGGGACTGGCTGATGGTGAAAATGAAATGGTGCAGATAATCAATTCTGATGGTGCCACGGAAGTATACATTGCTAAAGGGGCTGATTTGATTGTGGATAATACCCAAACCGGTAACAGCCTCAAAAAAGCAGGATTAAAAATCCTGGAGACCATCATGGAATCCAGTGCAGGTCTTTATGCCAGCCCGGGATGTAATGGACTCAAGGCAGAAAAGGCAAAAATGATATTTGATCAGCTCTTCGGGGCCATTAAAGCCCGGAAATACTTTGATGTTAAATTCAATATTGCCAATCACCGGGTAGATGTGGTAAAAGACTTCTTAAGTGCCCATGAATACTGCTCTGATGAACCCACCGTGGTGGTAGGTAGTACCTTCTCCCAGTTCAATGTACTCATACCTAAAAATAAGTTTCCAGAAATGTTAAAAGGTATTAAGAGTTTTGGGGCATCAGCTATTGTACGGGAAAATGTCAAACAATATGTACAATAATTCTAAACTCCCTACTTTTTTATAAATGGTGTTAATATGGGCGTATTATGGGTAACCATGAAGGATATCACCGGTAAATCTTATAAATACAGCACCGCCGGTCGTAAGAATGCATTATCTATAGTTATAACTGAAGATAAGATAACCATTGGTCTGGAAAGGGGGGAAGATAAAATACCCACCAGTAAAGTATTCCTCAAGTCCAACCTCATTTTTTATGAGTATACCTCGGATCACTTACAACAAAAAAGAATTCAATCCCGTTTCTAGTTTGAAAAACTAAGAATACATTATTCCATCTAATTTTACTTTTATTCCTTTTATTTTATCTATAACTCTCGGATTAAGGGTATAATTTCTATTTTATAAAAATTATATATCCTTTAAATTACAAAATAATACTGCGGATTAAGGTCTTTATTATAAAATACGCAAGGGAGACAGGTAGTAAATGAAAGCCTCAGAATTTATAGGAAAAACCGTGATAGATAAAACCGGTGTGGAAATTGGAAAAGTGGAAGATATCATAGTTAAGCCTAAAAAATGCTTAATGGATAGAATTATCATTGGATCTGGAGGTTTAATAAATAAAAAACATTTCAGTGTTAAGGATAATGAAATTGAAAGCACAGGGGATTATGTTTTACTTAACATGGCTTTAAAAGAGATTGAAGATAAACTGGGCTCGGAAGACCTGGAATACATTAAAAAAGTGGAAACCAACTTTGCAGAAATACAGGGCAAAGTGGTCATAACCCAAAATGGAGTGAAACTGGGTACAGTGGAAGATATGGTTATTAAACCCAGCCAGTGCCTGATAGAAAATATCATAGTTAAATCCAAGTCCGACCTGGGTAAAAAATCATTCATGGTAGGCAAGGAAGAAATAATTGATATTAAAGATTTCATGGTTTTGAATTTGGATCTGGATGATGTTGAGGGCAGGATTATTTGATTAATGGTTCTAAATCCCAAGATGTTTAATTTATTTAAAAAAAAATAGTGGGGAAGATTACTCCCCCTATGTTTATTCTTTAGGAGTGGTGTCCTTATCCTGGAATAACTCCCCAATACCGGCTATGGAACCTAAAACTCCTGATGTTTCCAGGGGCAGGAATATCTTGGTGGCCTGTCCATCAGCTACTTTTTGCAGGGCTTCCAAATATTTAACTGCTAAAAGGTCATTGGTAGGATCACCTTCATGTATGGCCTTGAAAACACTGAGTATGGCCTGTGCTTCTCCCTGGGCAATAGCTATGGTCTGGTATTTATCTGCATCAGCCACTTTTTTAATGGCTTCTGCCTTACCCTCAGCATTTAAAATAGCAGATTGCTTGTCACCTTCTGCTTTTTTAATCTGAGACTGTTTATATCCTTCCGCATCCAGTATGGCGGCCCTTTTCATTCTTTCTGCTTTCATTTGCTTGGACATGGCCTCTACAATATCCTTTGGCGGCTCAATTCGTTGAATTTCAACTCGAACTACCCGGGTACCCCATTTATCAGTGGCCTCATCCAGAACTTCCCTTAACTGGGTGTTTATCATTTCCCGTGAGGTAAGGGTTTGGTCCAATTCCAGATCCCCTATAATATTCCTCAAATTAGTCTGAGCCAGTTTGGTTATGGCCTGATAAAAGTTAACCACATTATAAACTGCATTAAAGGGGTCCACCACCTCATAGAAAATAACCCCATCCACTATTACTCCGGTGTTATCCTTGGTTATAACATCCTGGGGAGGCACATCCACTACCTGCTCTCTTAAATCAACTTTACGCATTGATTCAATAAAGGGTATTATTACTACCAGACCACTATCCACAGTTCTCTGGTATTTACCCAGTCTTTCCACCACAGCTTTTTGATAGGGCCTTACTATCTTTACTCCCTTATAGGCCAGGACAAAAAGTACAACAACTATAAAAAAAACTACAAATAAATCCATAAGCTTATCCTCCTTATTTGTTATCATCCAGGGACTTAAATGGTTCTACTATCAATTTAACTCCCCTTATTTCTTTTATAAAAACATATTCTCCTTCTTTAATAGTTTGGGATGATATTGCTCTCCAGGTGTCTCCTTCTACTTTAACTATTCCTCCCTTTTCAGGGGTTAGTTCTTCAATAACCAGACCTTTTTGACCAATCAGACGTTCTGAAGTTGCTTTTTTAGGGGAATCTTTTGTTATTCTGGCGGCAAATGGTCGAGAAAGTGCCAAAAGAATAACAGAGATTATGATAAAAGCAATAAACTGGGTTAATGGATCAAAGCCCAGGTAACTTAAAACTGCAGAAACAGAAGCACCCACTCCGAACCACAAAAGAAAGAAACTAACCGTAAGCATCTCTCCTAAAAAGCATAATGCTGCTATAAAAATCCATGCTTGTACATCAATCATTTACTAACTACCTGCCCTTAATCTGTTAATCTATACTATCCCTTTTTATGGATTAAGTTTATGTTTTAGTCTAAATTTAAGATTTTTTTTTAAAAGAGATTAATAACTCCTATTTTCATATATCATTTTTAAAATCATCCGGTACTTCCATATCTGCATTTCCTGCAGTTGAAAGGGGAATAGCCTTAAGTAAATTATCTAATCGCTCATAAGGAATGCTCACAAATAATATATCTGCACCATAGTTTTGATGCCGCCGGGCAGTCCAGTCCCCTACAGTGAGATTAGTCTCACCGGTTATCACCGGGTAAGATATGGTACTGTGACACAATGCCCCTGCCAATTCAATTTTTGGTTGAAGGCCATCCCAGTAAGTATCCAGGCTAATCAATCGGCAGGCCTGATGGGCATTACATAAAAACAATACTATATCTGGCCTTAGAGTAGCATCACTTAAAGGGCATATAACCATGTTTTCTCCTAAACCAGTGGGAGGAGGGGAAGATAGTTTTATCAACCTTTCAAAAGCAACAATAGAATGGTATAGTTTTTCACCCCGGGTTAAGAAGTTTTGCAATCTCTTTTTAGGCTCTCCTGTAGGTATCTTACTTAAACCACAGTGCCAGTTTCCACCAGGACAGGCACTACTTTCCAGATTTATTACAAAGGAATTTCCTTCTACTGCTTCTTTTAAGGCCTTACAAATGGATATTTTTCCATTATAATCACTGGAAATCGATTCATTAGTAAAAGTAATGGATAATGGTTCATTTTTAAGTTCTAAAACTTTTTTTAAAAGGGAAGCTTGCTTTTCAAATTTCATTCAAAAACACCATTACTATTCTGTAGGATAAAGAACATATAATTTGATAAACAGGTTTTATGATTAAAAGTTGTAGCTGATATTCACCCCCGGGATATAAGGACATATAATTTAATCAAAACCCTGGTTAATTAGTAGGGAGGTAGAATTTTGCCATATGAGTCATTATCTTATAATCTCCACCAGGAATCCCTGGTACATCCCGCCTTAAAAAAGCCAGAAATAAGACAAAAAAGCTATTTAAATAAAGAGGGCTATGAAACCTACCTTATTACCATTGAAAATCATAGTAGCACCCATGTAGACGCCCCGGCACATTTTTTAAAAGGAGGAAAGACCATTTCCGATTACCAGGCAGAAGATATGGTTTTCCATCATCCCGTGCTGGTAGAATCATTTAAAAAATGTGACGAAGACCTTAAAATCAGGGACTTAAAAAAAATCCCTTTAGAATCATTAGAAAAAGCAGATATATTGCTTTTTAAAACTGCTTTTCATCGTTATAGAAAAAATAACCCGGAAATATATCTAAAACACAATCCGGGTATTTCTCCTGAATTAATTGCATATCTTAGAGAAAATTACCAATCCTTGAAGGCGCTGGGAATTGATTCTGTTTCAATCTCAGGATATCAGAAACCAGAAATTGCACATAAAACACATATGGCAGCCTTCATAACAAAAGAAGAATATGGGGTGCCCTTACTCTTAATAGAAGATCTTAATTTAAAGAGACTGACTTATCAATCCATCATAAAAAGGATAATACTCTCACCCTGGCGCATTAAAGGCATAGACAGTGCTCCCTGTGATGTACTGGCGGAATTATAAAACAGGTGAATATATGGAACTAAAACCTATTGGTATTATACATTCTCCCTATACTAAGAAAGCTCAAGCTCCCCATCAGGGACGATTCAGCTCAAAAAAAAGCCATATAATAATTTTTGATGAATTCCTGGAGGGACTAGACGGAATTGATAAATATAAGCATTTGATTATTATCTACTGGCTGGATAAAGCCAGAAGGGATATTTTAAAGGTGGTGCCCCATGGGAGAACCAAAAAAAGAGGTGTTTTTTCTACCAGGGCTCCGGTTAGACCTAATCCTCTGGCTTACAGTGTGGTGGAACTGCTTGAGCATAAAAAAAATAAATTAGTAGTTAAAGGACTGGAAGCTCTGGATGGAACACCTTTAGTGGATATAAAACCCTACTGGGCAGATTTAGATAGTGTAAAATGATTATTAAAAATCAACCACATCTCTTACAAAGGGTTCCAGCTTACAGTCACAGGTTTTTTGTTTTATTTCGCTTTCTTCAATAACCATGGTTTCTACCGGGGTTTTTCCTGAAAGCTCAGCCATAGCTTGCAGGGCGGATTCAGATCCACTGGCCTTTAAGGTACAAAAGAAAGCCACATTATTCAATTCATCCCTATAGTCTCTTAAAAATGTGCTCACCGGTACTGCTGGTTTACCGGCCCATACCGGGGTCCCGATTATAACCAGATCATAACTAGCAGGATTCTTTTCCAGCTCCTTTATAATGGTATATTTACCCCTATTGGCCTGGTAACCGGATTTTAACCATCCTATGATTCCCGACCTTTTTTGGGTATCATATATCTCTTCCAGATCACAATTCAATTCCCGGGCCACATCCTGGGCCACATCTCGAGTATTACCGGTTCTCGAATAATAAACTACAAGTGCTTTCATGTATAATACTTATCTGTAAAAGCATATAAGTTGTTATACTGGTGAAAAATAATGGCAGAAAAAAATCAGTTTATCCCCCGGGAAGCCCAGGAAGAATACCTCCAGGCGTACCTTAATGTAATGAAACTGTGGAAAGTGGAATATCAGTCCCTGGAAGTTGAAACCAGCTTCGGAACCACCCATATCAATTTTTGCGGATCCAAGGATAATCCTCCCCTCCTTCTTTTACATGCCGCATCGGTAAGCTCAGCAGAATGGTATGCTAATGTAAAAGAACTTAGCAAGGATTTCTATTTAATAGCACCAGATACCATAGGGGACTGTGGCTGGAGCCGTTGCCATGCTGAAATGGAAAACAGGGACCACTACAACCAGTGGCTAATGGAGATCATGGACCATCTCCACCTGGAAAAATCCCATATTATGGGCCACTCCTATGGTGGCTGGCTGGCCCTCAACCTGGCCATTTCCCACCCGGAAAAACTGGATAAAATGGTTCTTCTAGCACCGGCAGCTTCCCTAGCACCTTTTAACTTAATTATTAAAATGGCCTTGAAGATGCCCCGCTTACCCCTAATGCCTTCAGCTGAGAAAACTTTGAAAATGATGGCGGCTAAAGACTTTGAACCTCCAATAGAATTTGTTGAACTTATGGATGTGGTTAACCGCCACTTTAAACCAAAAATGGTTTTCCCCACAGTATACAGTGACCCGGAATTACAAAACATAAAAAACCCCACCTTACTATTAATGGGGGATCAGGAGAAAATATATCCTCCCTTAAAAGCGGTTAAAAGAGCTAGAAAATTAATTCCAAATGTAAAATCAGAAATAATTATAGATGCCGGCCATATTCTTAATATGGAAAAACCAGAAGAAGTTAACTCCCGGGTTATTAAATTTTTAAAATCAGAATAATTTTTAAAACTTATCCCGCAAAATTTCAACTTCTTCCTGGTGACTTAAATCTTTAAAATATTCAAATTCAGCTTTTTTTACAGCTAAATAGGCCTGAGACAATTTACTACCCAGAGCATCCATCAAATACCGGTCTTTTTCCAGATAAGATAAGGCCTGATCTAAGTGGGTAGGCAGGGTTCTTATTCCTTTTATACTCCTTTCATCAGAGCTAAGGGTCCCCGGGTCTTGTTGTACCGGTTCGGGTAAGGTCATTTTATTTTTAATACCATCATATCCTGCAAAAATAACAGCTCCTAAAGCTAGATAAGGATTGGAAGAAGCATCCACTGTTTTTATTTCGAAATGTTTGACAAAATTATCTTTTTCAGATATTACCCTAATTGCAGCTTCCCTATTATCAATTCCCCAGCACCCGAATGCTCCTGACCAGGTATGTGGTTTTATACGGTGATAGGAATTTGTAGTGGGGGTGCTTATGCCCATTAAGGCGGGTAAATGATGCAATACACCGGCAATAAAATACTTTCCTTCAGTTGATAATCCATAAGCATCATCAGAGGACCCGGAAATATTTTTATCATTTTTCCACAGACTTAAATGTAAATGACAGCCACTCCCGGATTCCTGAGGGAATAATTTAGGCAAAAATGATGCAATCATCCCTTTCTGGAGGGCTATGGCTTTTACTGTTTCTCGGAAGGCTATTTGATTATCAGCAGCACCTAAAGCCTCCTGGAATTTAATGGTTATTTCCTGTTGTCCTGGTCCTGATTCAGAATAATACTGTTCTACCATCATGTCCTGTTTATGCAGGGCATAAACCACATCTCTAATGAATTCCTGATTTAAATCCAAAGAATAAGTGGATGCAAAAGGAGTTTTTTCCCGGGGAAGGATATCTTTAGATTCTTCAAGATCCAGAAGGTAAAATTCGTTTTCAAAAGAAGCCTTTATACTTATACCCATTTTAAATAATTTAGCAATCATTCTTTTTAAAAATCCCCGGGGGCAGTATTCCCAATTTTTTCCATTTAAATTCATATCTCCCATGGCCCGGAAATTTCCAGGAGCATAGGGTAGGGGATTCAGGGTCTGCAGGTCTGCTTCTAATTCTATTTCTCCCACCGGTGTTAATAAAGAGCTTTCTATAACCTGATCATACATCACCGGAACTCCCTGCTGGCCGGAACTTATACCAACTTTTAAAGGCATTTTCTGGCTTATATTCTCTTTATTAACATATAATGCTTTTCCCCGGATTATATTGGCGTTATCACACCATAATATGCGTATAAATTCTCCATCTTCCCCTATATTTTTCTCCAATTTGCCTTTTCCCGAATTCATAAGATTATTATTAGAAAGAGATTATTAATATTTTTACTTAAAATCTCATCCCCTCTAAAACAACTGTCTAATGGGATAAAATTAATTAAATTCTTAGGGACATAATTAGATCTGGTGTTAACCATGGTTGATTCTCCTGAGGAAAATGTTCTGGAAAAGGTCCTTTACTGGACCCGGAGGGGTAACGAGTACTTTTTAAAAGAAGAATATCATGAAGCTCTTTTTTCCTATGATCGGGCCCTGGAACTGGATGAAAATACCAGTAAAATCTGGGATAACCGGGGGGTGGTATTATCTTCACTGGGATGGCATACTCAGGCCATAGAATCCTTTGAAATTGCCCTGGAACTTGAAGCTGATAATTCCCGGGCCTGGTCTAATATGGGAGTCTCCCTGGCAGCTACACTTAGATTTGAAGAAGCACTCAATTGCTTTAATAGGGCCCTGGAACTGGATCCGGAGGATGATGAAGTCTGGAATAATAAAGGTTCTGCTCTTTTTTCCATGGCCCGCTACCCGGAGGCCCTGGAAAATTTCAAAAAAGCTCTCCACATAAATCCAGATAATCCTCAAGCCCTGGCTGGTAAAGGCTCTGCTTTAAGGTTTTTAGGAAGATACAAAGAAGCAGCAGAAGTACTAGAAAAGTTCATTGCCAGAGCCCCTCCTGAACTGGCACATATGAAAGAAGAAGCATGGGCCATGTTACTGGAGATAAGGTTAATTATGGAACGGGAAGATTAAGAATAGAATATTTTTTATTCATAATTTCAAAATTAATCATTTTTTTGGGGGAGTGGGATTAACCATAGCCTTTGGATTTACCAAATAATCAAATTCATCTTCAGGTAAATATTCAAGTTCTAAAACAGCTTCTTTTAGAGTTAAATCATTCTTTAATGCATGATGGGCTACTTTAGCTGCTTTATCATATCCTATTACCGGGCTAAGGGCAGTTACTAACATGAGGGACTGATCTAAAAATATATTTATCTGTTTAAGATCCGGCTTAGTATCTTCCAGGAGATACTTCCGGAAATTATTACAACCATCTGATAGTAAATTTATGGACTGTAAGACATTATAAATCATAACTGGCTTGTAAACATTCATCTCCAGATAACCTCCCCCTCCACCAATTGATACTGCCATATCATTAGCCATGACCTGAACAGCAATCATAGATAAAGCTTCACATTGAGAAGGGTTAATTTTCCCCGGCATGATTGAAGAACCAGGTTCATTAGCAGGTATATCCAGTTCATGTATACCGCAGCGGGGACCACAACTTAGAATACGTATATCATTGGCAATTTTATAACAAGATGTGGCCAGAGTTTTTAAAGTTCCACTAACCATCACCAGAGCATCATGTGATCCCTGGACTTTAAATTTGTTGGGAGCAGTTTTAAATGGCAATCCGGTTATTTTTGCAATCTCACTGGCTGCTTTTTTATCAAATCCATCAGGAGCATTTATGCCGGTACCAAGAGCTGTCCCGCCTAAGGCCAAATAATATAACTCATGCATATTTGTTTTTAATCGATTTAAATTATCATCTAACAATCCCGCATATCCTGAAAATTCCTGGCCCAGGGTGAGGGGTACTGCATCCTGCATATGGGTTCTTCCAATTTTAACTATGTCTTTCCATTCTTCTTTTTTTTTATTTAGTGAATCACGTAAATGGGTAATAGAGGGTAGCAGTCTATCCTGCAGGGCCTTAACTGTAGAAATATGCATGGCCGTGGGGAAAGTGTCATTGGAAGATTGGGATAAATTAACATGGTCATTGGGGTGCAGGGGCTTTTTACTTCCCAGGGGATTTCCTGTAAGCTGAGAGCATCTATTGGATATTACTTCATTCACATTCATATTGAAATGGGTCCCACTTCCAGTCATCCACACATGTAAAGGGAACTCTTCCTGGTGGTGACCAGATAGAAGTTCATCACATACTCGAACAACAAGATCCTTTTCAGGCTCATCTAAAAGCCCAAATTTAAAGTTGGTTAAGGCGCAGGATTTTTTAATAATAGCATAAGCTTCAATCATTTCCCGGGGGATTAATTGAGTACCGGTACTAAAATGCTCTAGAGATCTCTGGGTTTGAGGCCCCCATAACCTATGTGAAGGAATACTAACTTCACCTAAACTATCAAATTCCTTACGAAATTTCTCCGCCATTTTAATCCCTGGATATCATGATAAACCCGATTTTCTAAGAAATTATTTTTTTTAAATTTCAGCAACCCTTAAAACACCATAAATAATTGTTATAATATTTGTAACGGATAATTAATGGCTAAAAAAGATGAAAATATTATTAATTTCTCCATTCCTTAAATTCTCCTTTCTTAACCATTATATATTAATAATGCGGGATATAAATATTATTATTTAACCTCATTTACTCCATCTAAATAGGGCTATAATAGACCAAGGTAAAAAAAACCATCTTCCCTAAGGGGAGGCTCAAATTAAGGCTCATTTATCATAAGGAGGAAAAAAATAATGTCAGATGAACCGGGCAATATCCGAGTTAATGTTCCTGATTCTAAAGAAAACCGCCAGAAGTGTATCTGCAGATTATGTCATAGCTATCCCCATGACTGTGAAGGGGAGATATTATTTTGCAGTACTAAGGAGAGTGAATGTGATATTAAAGCTAAATCCTGCCTTTGCAATAAGTGCCCCGTATACATAGAGTATGATTTAAAAGGGTTATATTACTGTGATAAAGTAAGTGTAGGTGATAGCCGCATCCTCATGCGGAAAAAAAATACTGGTGAAGATTTATCTTTTTATCAAAAAGTAGTCAATATTAAAGAACAGAGTAAAGGGGGAAAGAGTGTAATAGGCTCTATGGGATCCTTAAAAAAGCTTCCTTTTTCTCTGGATGATCTTTATCTGGTACCAGCACAGGTAAACAAATTTCCTTTAAATCAGGAAGACCCGGTAAATACCAGCATAATTCTGGGTCCTGAATCAAAAAAACCTTTAAAGATAAGTTCCCCGGTTATGATTTCAGGAATGAGTTTTGGGGCGGTATCCAAAAAAGTTCGACTGGTAATAGCCAAAACAGCTGAAAAATTAAAAATTGCCTTTAATTCAGGTGAAGGCGGTCTCATCCCTGAAGAAAAAAATATAGGTGCAGATTATAGGATAATCCAGTACTCTACTGGTCGGTTTGGAATTGATGAAGATATGCTTAAATCTGCATCCGCCGTGGAAATAAGATTTGGACAGGGAGCCTATCCGGGTAAAGGTAGCTATTTACCAGCAGAAAAGATCACCAAAGAAATAGCAAGAGCCAGAAACTTAAAATCAGGTGAAGCATCTTACTCTCCAGCCCATCATCCCGACATAACCGATCACCAGTCCTTAAAAGAAAAAGTGGACTGGCTTCGTGAAATCACCCGGGGAGCACCTATCGGAGCAAAAATAGCTTGCGGTGATGTAAAAGAAGATGTTAAAATATTATCTCACGCGGGGGTTGATTTTATTGCTCTTGATGGGTTTGGTGGAGCTACAGGAGCCACAAATTATTATATCAGAGAAAACGTAGGCATCCCTGTATTTACGGCACTTCCTCTGGCTTATCATACTCTTAAAAAAATGGGGACTAAAGATAAAATTTCATTAATTGCTGGTGGAGGATTAAAAACCTCAGCAGAATTTACCAAATGCCTATCTTTAGGGGCGGATGCAATCTATATTGGCACTGCTGCTTTAATTGCCATTAACTGCCAGCAATATCGGGTATGTTACACTGGCCTTTGCCCTACCGGGGTTGCCACTCAGGACCCTAAACTCATGGATCAGTTAGATCTGGAGCAGGGAATTTCAAAATTAACCACTTATCTAAAATTATCCGCCGAAGAAATTGCCAATTTAAGTCGTATTGTAGGTGAAAATGATGTTAATAATCTTACCCGGAATAATTTAATATCCTCCAGCCGGGACATGTCCCGGGCTACCAGGGTAAGGTGGATTAATGGTGATTACCTGTAAATAATCTACTTAACTTAACCATAACTATAAAAGGAGTGTGAAAAGCTTGTCTAAAGTAGAATTCAATACTAAAAACCTGGAAAAATGCATCTGTAAAACCTGTCCGGTACAGGCTGAAAGTTCCTGTGTAAAAGAAAAAAATATTAAAGTCCAGGAAATGATGGAAGAGAACATGATGCCTGAACCAGAAATGGTTCCCGGCTTATACTGTGCCAGTGGAAAAGCAGCATGCAGTGACCTGGACACGGCTAAAATGTGCCAGTGCAATGAATGTCCCCTATGGGATGAATATGATTTACCAGAAGGCTTACCCATGGGTTACTACTGCCGGGATGGAGAGGCACAATAATAATCCATATTTTTTATACTATTTTTTTTCATTCAATTCTTCCCGGGCTAGATTAATGGCTTTAATAGGAGGTACTTTTTTGGGACAGACCCTTAAACAGTTCCCAATGGAATCACAGGCCCACCAACCCGGTGGTATATCTGCAATTTTCAGGCGAGAAGTATCCTCCTCCCGGGGGTCAATATGAAAGCGGTAGAGTTTAGCCAAAGCAGCCGGACCCAGATATTCTGGATTTTCTCCTTCAACTGGACAGGCCCCAAAACATGCAGCACATAGAATACAGCTGGTATATTCTTCCAGCTTTTTAACATCCTGTGGATCCATCAACCTCTCTTTTTCAGGATTAATATCTGATGGCTTAAAAACAGGCTGGATAAAGTGGTAATACTCAAAAAATTTATCCATATCAACCATAAGGTCTTTTATTACAGCCATATGAGGCAATGGTTCTATTAAAACTTCTTTTTTAGCATCCCAGGGAACAGTTTCTTCTGCCCCTGGATAAGGAAATAGGGAAACTTGCAAATCTCCCTTTAAAAGTGGTTCAATTTGAGTTCGACAGGCCAAAGCAGGAACTTTGTTGATTAACATGGCACAGGTACCGCAAACTGCACCCCGACAGGAATAGCGAAATGAAAGTGAATCATCTAATTGCTCTTGAATCTGTAATAAAGCTCCCAATACAGTTAATCCGGGTTCTCTTTCTACTTCAAAGCTATCATATTCAGGGTATTCCATTCCTTCCTGGTAGCGGTAAACTTTTAGTTTCATTTAGTACACACGCTCCTCAGGTTCAAACATTCCTAATTGCACCGGGGAGTAGGAAACAACCATATTTCCCGCCTCCCCTTTAACCAGAGTGTGCTTGAGGAAATTTTCATCATTACGTTCGGGGAAATCAGTTCGTTTATGGGATCCCCGACTTTCTCTTCTTTCAATTGCACTAATTGCAACTGATTCTGCCACATGAAGCATTCCCTGCAGCTCTAATAATCTTATAAGGGCATGGTTAAGTTCAAGTTCCTTGTTTTTAATGGAAACTGTAGAAACAATTTCCTGCATCTTGTGGATATCACCTAAACCTTTAAGCATACCATCTTCTTTTCTAAAAATTCCAAATTTGGTGCTCATGGTTTTATTAAGCATATTTTTAATATTAAACTGATTTTCTAATCCTTTACTCTGGATAATCTTTTCTAAATGATTTTTTGAAGTTTTAATACCTTTTTCGACCTGTTTTTTTGGGGGAGTTGCCAAGTCATTTATATCTTCTATTATTTTATCTGCTACCAGGCGCCCAAAAACCACGGTTTCCAGAATTGAATTTCCACCCAGGCGGTTAGCCCCGTGTACACTAATACATGCACATTCTCCGGCAGCATAGAGCCCTGGAAGAATGGTTTGTCCATTAATATCCACATCTATCCCTCCCATGGAATAGTGCTGACCGGGTTGGACTGGAATAGGGTCATTTACAGGATCAATACCTGCAAAGTCCATAGAAATTTGCCTTATCCCGGGTAAACGCTCTTTTATACGTTCTGCACCAATGTGGCGAAGATCAAGCTGCACATAATCCCCTTCAAATCCTCTTTTTTGGGCAATTTCCTCTTCTATGGATCGGGCCACCACATCCCGGGGTGCTAGATCCAGGGAACCAGGAGCATATTTTTCCATAAAACGTTCACCCCTCTTATTCAGTAGCATACCTCCCTCTCCACGGGCCCCTTCGGTGATTAAAATATTAGTACCATAAAGGGTGGTAGGATGAAACTGCACAAACTCCATATCTTTTAAGGGCACCCCGGCACGTAAAGCCAGAGCCTGACCGTCACCAGTATTAATCAGGGCATTAGTAGATTTATTAAATATTCTACCAAAGCCTCCGGTGGCCATCAGTACTGCTTTAGCTATAAATCCATGAATTTCACCCTTTAAAAATTCCAGAGCAGTACACCCGGTACACCTTTCCTGGTTCCTAATCAGGGAGGTAACAAAAAATTCCTCATAAATAGGAATTTTCCGATGATTAACCTGTTCATAAAGAGTATGAAGTGCGTTATGCCCGGTACGATCTGCGGCATAACATGTACGTGGAAACCCGGCCCCTCCAAAAGGTCGTTGTGCTATTTTTCCATTTTCCAAACGGGACCACACGGTTCCCAGGTGTTCCAATTCAATAACCGATAGTGGGGCTTCACGGCACATTATTTCCACGGCATCCTGATCTGCCAGATAATCAGATCCTTTCACCGTATCATAGGCATGGTTTTTCCAGGTATCAACACTACCTTCAGGTCCCCTCACATTGCCTAAAGAAGCATTCATTCCACCCTGAGCAGCCACGGAGTGAGATCTTAAAGGATTAACTTTACTAATAACTGCCACATCAACACCGGCATCAAAAACCTGAAGGGCCGCTCTTAGTCCGGCTAAACCACCTCCTATAATTACTACCTCGTATTCATGAATCACTACTAATATCCCCCATGTTATTCTTTGTTAAATATTATAGGGGATTTATAGGTATTATTTTTTGGCATATTTTTACCATAACGCCTGTAAAATTACTTAATAGGGGTTTTATTTCCTCGGGAGATTTAAAATTAAGAAGGAGGGAGGGCTATCTACTTTTATTAAAAAATATAAAATTAGAGTATCTACTACCTTCTGATTTTCAAAAATCTTATTTTTCATTGAAAAATCTAAATCCGGTCCTTTAACTAAAATCCAAGTCTCTTAAATTAATTAAATTTATAAATTTTTAAAAATAATATATTACTATCCCTTTTTTAAATCCATAAAAGCAAGGTCTTTTAAAAAAATCAGTAATCATATTAAAAAAATAATTAAAATTATATTAAAACCTCATTAATAAAAATAAGCTCCCAGAGAATAATTTAGGGGTTGTTAGGAGTGAAAAGGGAGGTGTGTTTCTCTGGAAGCTTATATGTTTCTAGTTTTCAACAAAATAAATAGATATTTCGCGTCGAAAACTACAATTGGGGGTGATGTGTGTATACTACACACAACATTATATGACTATATTATCCTATATAAAGTTATCGCCTCTATCATAAATATGCAAGGGGCAGGGGCTTAAAACCATGCAGAATTAATTTCAATCTATTTAATCAATGCTAATTTAAATATTGAAATTAATAAATAGTTGGGAATCTATAAAACAATAAAAGGGTCTTTAAATGGAAAAGAAAACTAAAATCACCGGGCCTATATTTATTGGGCGCAGCTGGATGGAATATATTAAAATGTTTGATCTGGACCTTAAAAATTTAAAAAATCAAAAAATTTTGGACTGTGCAGCAGGGGCCAGTTCATTTACATCATATATGCATAAACAGGACTTTGAAGTTACTGCTGTTGATTTAATTTATGATAAAAGCCCGGAATTCTTACAACTTCGCTGCCAAAAACACCTGCAAGCTCTAATTGATGCTCTGGAAAAAATGAAACAGGAATTTGTTTGGACTTTCTTCCATAATCTGGATGAACTAAAAAAACACAGAATAAAGTCCTGCCAGGATTTTTACCAGGATTACAAGAGTGGAAAGGGTAAAAGATATCTGAAAGGGGATCTAACAAACCTTCCCTTTGAGGATAACAGCTTTGATCTGCTACTCTGTGCCCATTTACTATTTATTTATGATCACCGCCTCAGTGAAGAGTTCCACCACAAAGCGGTGGAGGAAATGATGAGGGTTACTAGAAAAGAACTGAGATTATATCCTCTGGTAAAACATAAGGGATTAAAGTCAACCATGGTGGAAAAGGTAACTAATTCTCTTTCAGATAACTATGAATTTAAATTGGTGAAGGTGGATTACCAGTTCCGCCCCGGGGGAAACCAGATGCTGGTTATTTCTAAAAAATAAAAAAAGAATCATAAAATCTTACATAGTTCATCCATTAATTTCCCTTACAATGGCCTCATGCATCCTTTTTATAAACTCTATCCTTTCTTCATACTTTAAAACATCCAGATATCCCTGAGCTACTAGATTAAATGCAAAAGGAGATGGAATTTTAGTATTGAACTGTTTTATTTCCATTTGATTACTTTCTATCCATTCTAAAACTCTCTGGGCATTTTTAACATCCATGTAATCTTCAATTACTTCCCTTCGGGCTTCTTTCAGGATAGAAAAATTCTCATCAAGTTCCTGTACAAATTTAAGCAATATTTTCCCTTTAACCTGCTGGCGTCCCACTGATTTTTCCTGGCCCTTATAACGACGCAGTATCATTAAAGACCTTCCGGCGCAGTGACGAAACCGGCTGGCCAGAGTTTCTGTTTTATCTATGGCTTTAATTAGAATATCCACCAGGTTCTCAGAATTTAAATCTTTGAAAGCTTCCAAACCACCAATTTTCCCATCAGAACTTAAATAGAATCCATTATCTGATACAGAAATCATCACATCTCTTTTAAATTTTTTAGCAATAATATAGGCCAGGGCCCGGGATAGGGCATCATTAACCCTTCTTCCAAATAAGGTGTGGAAAACCACAAACTTTCTACCACCAAAACCAGTATAGTATTCTACCAGAAGACGCCGGTTACTGGGAATATGGCTAAAGAGGTACTGTTCCTGGAAATACTGGAAGATAGAGTGGGCGGCATTGTAATCCACATATAAATAATCGTGTATAAATTCCAGAATTTCTTCTTTACTCCGGCCATAACTTAGTTTACTATCCATTATATCCCTGAAACGTTGAATATCAACGGCCAGATCAAAGGATAGGGGTAACTGCTCAGAAAACCAGGAAGGAATGGTAGGGGGCCCGGAAGCATGACTTACATTTACACTCATCCCCCGGGCATAATTGAACCGGTAAATATTTCCTCCTAAAACGAAGCTATCTCCTTTACGGAGTTTTTCCATAAAATCTTCCTCTATCCGTCCCACCACTTTACCGGCACATTTTACCACGGCTCCACTGCGGTCCGGTATAGTACCAATATTGGTGGAATAAAGCATTCGGGCCAATCTTCCCCTTTTTCCAAACATGTTCTTTTTATAATCCACCCATATTTTGGCATAAACATACCTATCCTCTAAACTGGTATATTCTCCAGCCATATAACTTAAAACACTTAAATAATCTGTTTTAGAAAGTTGATGGTAGCAGAAACTCTTTTTTATAACTTCATAGGCATAATCAATATCCCATTTATTTTCTATGGCCATACCATAGATATGCTGGGATAAGACATCCAGACAATTAGTAGGTATGTTTATGGAGTCAATCTTTCCTTCCAGTGCATTTTTTAAAATCACCGAACACTCCACCAGATCATCCCGATCCACCACCAGCATCCGACCTTTAGATTTTTCATGCAACTGATGGCCACTGCGGCCAATACGTTGCAGGGCCCGGGAAACAGATTTAGGGGAACTCACCAGTATCACCAGGTCAATATATCCTATATCAATACCCAGTTCCAGTGAAGTGGAAGAAACCACCACTTTCAACTTCCCTTCTTTCAAATTATTTTCTGTTTCTAAGCGTATTTCTTTAGAAAGGGAAGAATGATGGGCCATGATGTTTTCCTGGTTATAATTCTCCTTAAAACGTTTTTTAAGATTATAAACAATACTTTCAGTCCCACTACGGGTGTTGGTGAATATTAGTGTGGTCTTATGCTGGTTAATTAAATCATCCAGCAGGTGGTACATGGCGGTATTGGTTTTGTCCGGATCAGCAGCAACAATATCATCCACCGGACAGATAACTTCCATATCCAGTTGTTTAAGATAGTTAATATCCACTATCAAACAGTCTCTTACCTGGCCGTATTCATATCCTACCAGAAACCGGGCTACTTTATCCAGGGGGTGAACGGTGGCTGATAAACCAATACGGGTGAAATTACCAATGAGATGCTGTAATCTTTCCAAACTTAAAGAAAGATGTACTCCTCTTTTATTTTCTGCAAGGGAGTGTATTTCATCCACAATTACATATTTAACATGTGATAATTTTTCTCTAAATTTAGGTGCCACCAGAAGGATGGATAGTGTTTCAGGGGTGGTTATAAGGATGTGGGGTGGTTTTTTGAGCATGGCGGCACGTTTAGATTGAGGGGTGTCCCCGGTACGAACTGCTTTTCGTATTCCCAGATCTTTTCCTGCTATTTGCTCTATTTCCCTTAAGGGTTCCTCTAAATTTTTTTCTATATCATTATCCAGGGCCTTTAAAGGTGAAATGTAAATACAGTAAACTTTATCCTCTAATTCTTCTTTTTGGGCTAAAGAGGTTAATTCACTTATAATGGATAAAAAGGCTGTTAGAGTTTTTCCTGAACCAGTGGGGGATGAAATCAGCACATTCTTGTTCTGATGAATATCCATGATGGCGTATTTCTGGGCAGGGGTAAATGTTTCAAACTTTCCTTTAAACCATTTACTAACCCAGGGATGTAAATTAGTAAAAATCTCCTTAGAAGTGTATATCCGGTCCTGTTTTTGTATCATGTTATCTCTGAAAATCATTTTTTTATTTTTACCCGGGACTTACTTTAGTATTATACAAATCGGGCACTGGCCTTTAGTATATTCTTCACCCTACCAAATGGAAATACTTCAAAGTTTTCCACACCATAAACTTCAAAATTATCCAGGGAACCCTTATTTAGAAATGGTGATAAAAGTTTTTCATGGAGAATATCTGATCCTTCGGAAATAAAATTGAAAGAAGGCATTACAATCAATTCCCTATCCTCAAACTGCCCTTTAAGGAAGCATTTTATTTTTTCTACCCTTTCTCCATTTCTAAGCCCTATGCAGGGATGTTCATGTCCAATTACCAGGGTTTTTTCTTGATACTTATGCAAGTCAGGTATTTTATGTCCATGCAGAATCAGGCAGTTATTAATGGAAATGATATCTCTCATTTCAATATCCATTTTTTTGCTGATATAGGGAGTGAAATTATCATGGTTGCCTTTAATTAGCACTATTTCACTAAAATAATCCTGTAAATATTCTAAAAAGCTTTTAACTTCCTTTTGCTCCTGCCAAGAAATTTTCCCAAATTCGTGTTTGAGATCCCCATTTATAATTATTTTATCCAGGGTGCAGCACTCTTTTATCTTTTCTAAACGTTCTAAAATTTTTTCAAATTGGAATTTAGGTATCATCAATCCTTCTTTATTCAATGACTGCTCATAACCTAAATGTAAATCAGAAAGTATTAGATAATCTCCTATCTTCAGGGATAAATCTATTATTTCTCCATTTTCTAAAATGGGAATAGCATTAAATGAATTCAAATCAACATAGTCTCCTTTTATTTTCATATTTTCCGGGTAGGAATTTTAGGCCAGGGTGCCATAATACATTTTCACTAAAATAACCGGGAATGATTATATAATTTTTTTAGATATATAATCATATTCGTTATATATTTTTTGATAGTAAAATGGTATCATTTTTTTTATTTCTAAATATGAAATTAATCATAAGAAGAAGAGTAGATAAGCAAAATAAGATGCATTGGCCAAAGCAAGGATTACCAGAGAATTTAAAATTAAAAAAGATAATCTGGTGGCTTCCGGTCTTTCTACCGGCCTTTTTATGAATCCGTATACACCGGGTACCATGAGTATCATACACAGGGCCAATATAACCCTGAAATTGATAACCTCCGGGTAGATACCACTAAAAAATAATAATCCCAGTAGTATAGAACCAGAAACTGCACAAAATCCCATTATTCTAAATCCTGTTTTTCTACCATATCTTACAATTAAATTATTTTTACCTCCCCGGATATCTGCTTCTCTATCTGGAATTTCAACACTGCAAATGAATAGTAACTGGAAAATCATAAGGGGCAGGGAAAATAATAATATTTTAAGGTCGATATATCCAGTTAAAGCCAGATAACCAAAACCTGGAATTATTAAACCGGTTAAAACAGTGGATATTTCCCCTAAACCCCTATAGGATAATTTAAGAGGAGGGGCGGAATAATAGTACCCTAAAAGGTTCCCGAATAAGGCCCATATAAAAAAGGCCAGAGAGGAATAATACCATGAAAATAACAGGGCCAGGGATAGTGAAAGGCCAATTAAAAAAAGGGAAAAATAATGGGAGAAGGGAATAAGATGAGGGTTTTCCAATAGTATACCACTGCCTCCAGTAAATCCATGGGTGGTATTGAAACTATCTGCTTCCTGATCAAAATAGTCGTTACTATAGGAAACTGATAAATGGGCGGGCATTAAAATGGCATAGCCAAATAAAAATCTAAAAACAGAAAAATCTTCCATAATTAATCCGGCTAAGAGCCCTCCCAATGAATAGAGTATAAAACCTGCAATTAAAAATTGCATCCGGCCTAATTTAATTATCTTAAGCAGATTGTTCCGGGTTATTTCCATATATCTATTTTATGAATTAAATGATATTTATAGAGATGAGAAAAATAATTACTTAATCTGTCTATAATTATTTTTAGGCATTCCGGAACTAAATCATCTCCTAATGAATTATAATAGCCATTACCACAATACTTATTTTATCTATAAATGAATTCTTTATTAAAATTAATAAATATTATAAAAGGTGAAATGTAATGACCAGTTCTCATGATAATTTAACAGAAGCAATTAATAATTTAAAAAGTGATGATCCCGAAATTAGAAAAAAAGCCGCGGATGAATTAGGTGAATTATGCAGTGATGAATCATTAAACCCCTTAATAGGTGCACTTAAAGATGAAAATCCTCAGGTTCGTTTTAAAGCTGCACAGGCTTTATCCAAATTCGGCAATTCTGCAGTTGATCCTCTGATTGAAATTTTAAATAAGGAAGAAGGGGAAACACTCCGATATGCTACTTTTGCCCTTAAAAAAATTGGAGATCCCTCCACGGTGGACTATTTTATTTCTGCATTGGATGATGAAGACTGGGGGGTTAGAAAAGTAGCAGCCCGTTCATTAGGAGAATTAGGAGATAAAAAAGCAGTAGAACCCTTGATTAAAGTCATGGAAGATGAAGACTTTGGTGTTAGGCTGGCTGCCGTGAGGTCTTTAGGTGACCTTAAAGACGAAAAAGCCATAGATCCTATTAAAAAAGCCCGCCGAAAAGGGGATAAAGAATTTAAAAAGGCAGCTAATAAATCATTAAAAAAAATAAATTCATAAAATTTCTTTAAAATATAAAAAACTTCATTTAAATCTTTTTTTTAATTAACTGACATTTTTTATTTTTCCTCCTATCCTGCTACCGGCGGATTTGTAAATTTGAATTTTTTAAAGAAATATTTATATAAAACCTGAGACAATAGTTAGTTATTATACAAATAATAACTTAACTTATTATAAATTATCATTTTTTTAGTGCTTTATTATTCTTAATAAGCAGTAATAGTCCTTTTTAAGTTGAAATGGATATAATTAAAACTTTTATATATTATGAAAGTAAATATTTAACATATAAATTTTATTAAGGGAGTAAATGAGGGATAAAATGAAGGTAGTCGTGGTAGGTTCTGGATTTGGAGGTCTCTCTGCAGCAGCATTACTAGCTAAAGAGGGGCATGATGTAACTGTTTTAGAAAAAAATGAATTTGCAGGCGGAAGGGCCAGTGTATATAGTGAAGATGGGTTCAATTTTGATATGGGACCTTCCTGGTATTTAATGCCTGATGTTTATGAAAACTTCTTTGCAGAATTTGGAAAAAAACCAGAGGATTTATTTGACTTAAAAAGACTTGATCCCTCTTATCGTATTTTCTTTGGGGATACCAAGGTAGTGGATATTGCATCTGACCTGGAAGAAAATTATAAACTCTTTGATGCGTTTGAAGAGAATGGTGGGGAAAAATTAAAGGAATATCTGGAATCTGCAGGAAAATTATATGATTCTTCTGTAAAAGAGATGCTTTATAAGGACTTCACCTCCATATTTGATTTTTTAAATGGAAAACTTCTCCTGCAGGGCATCAGACTCAATATTTTAGAAAGCCTGGACCACTTTGTAAATAAACGCTTTGAAAGTGATGAGGCCCGTAAAGTGGTGGAATATTCCATTGGATTTTTAGGAGGATCCCCGCAAAACACCCCCTCCATGTACCATATCATGTCTCACATTGACCTTAGTATGGGAGTATTTTATCCGGAAGGTGGAATGAGAAAAGTAGTCAGATCCATATATGACCTGGCCCTTTCCTATGGAGCGGAATTTAAATTTAATGAACCAGTAATCTCCATCGACGTGGAAGATAAGCAGGCCAAACAGGTAGTTACTGATAAAGGAATATATGACGCCGACCTGGTACTGGTAAATGCAGACTATGCCCACAGTGAAATAGATTTGATTCCGGAAGAATATCAGACTTATTCTGAGAAATACTGGGATAAAAGAGTTATGGCCCCCTCGGCCATGGTGGCCTATTTAGGGGTGGATAAAGTGGTGGAGTCCCTGGACCACCATAACCTGTTTTTGGATGATGATTGGTCCAATAAATTTGATCAATTATTTGATCCAGAAAAAGCAGCCTGGCCGGATTCACCATCTTACTATGTGAACATTCCCTCCAGAACTGATTCAACAGCAGCCCCTCCTAATTCTGATACTTTATTTGTGCTGATACCTCTGGCCCCGGGACTGGAAGATACCCCTGAAAACAGGGAATCTCTTTATAATAAGATCATGGATGACCTGGAAGAAAAAACCCATGAAGAAATAAGGGACCATATAGTGGTAAAAAGGATATTCGCCCTGGATGATTTTAAAGACAGATACAATGCCTATAAAGGCACTGCTCTGGGTATTTCCCATACTCTCCGGCAGACTGCCCTTTGGAGACCCGCCCATAAAAGTAAAAAGGTGGATAACCTGTATTATTCAGGACAGTACACCCATCCCGGTATAGGAGTACCCATGACTCTAATTTCTTCCCAAATAGTAGCCCGGGAAATAAATCATGAATTAAATAAGTAATTTAGATGTAATGTCTTAATTTAAAAAAAATTCATATATAAAATAATAATGGTGATGAATAAAATATGATTGATAAGACCATTTCCTCCATCTTCAAAGGGGGAAGTACCACTTACTATTATAGTACTATTTTCTTTCCAGAAAAGGTAAAAAAAGATGTTTTTATTTTGTACAGTTTTTTGAGAAAAGCAGATGACTATGTGGATGATATACCCCAGGATATAGATGGATTTTATGCCTTTAAAGAAAGATACGAAAGTGCACTTCAGGGTGAAGTTACAGGGGATGTGGTGGTTGATTCCTTTGCCCAATTAAGCCAGAGAAAACAATTCGATAAAAGATGGGTGGATTCTTTTTTAAAATCCATGGAGATGGATATTACCATCAACGAGTACGAAACTTTAAAAGACCTTAAAAACTATCTTAATGGGTCTGCAGAAGTGGTAGGACTTTTCATGGCCAGTATAATGGGTCTTTCTAAAGAGTCATATGAAAGTGCCCGCTACCTGGGTAGGGCCATGCAGTACATGAACTTCATCCGGGATATTGATGAGGACGTTGATCTGGGTCGGACTTACTTTCCCCAGAGGGAATTAAGAAAACACGATCTGGAAGGACTAAGTTATGACCAAATCAAAGATAAAAAAGAGAACTTCCAGGCATTCATCCAGGATCAAATAAAGATATACCATAAATGGCAGGCCCGGGCCGAGGAAGGATATAAATACATCCCTTATCGCTATTTAATACCCATTAAAACCGCAGCAGACATGTACACCTGGACCGGATCACAGATTAAAAAAGACCCTCTGGTGGTATACAAAAGAAAGATTAAACCCAGTAAACTCCGCATCGTCACCAAAGTATTTTATAATTCCTTTAAAAGCTTTCAAATTGCTAAAAGTGATGCCTGCCCCTTTAAAAAGAAATGTGGTTTTAAAAATTCTTCAAAATAATCTAAATTTTTTAAGATAGATTTCTATGCTTCCCTTTATCCTTAAAATTTCCAGGTTCAGATTCTGGATATACACCGGTGGAACCTATGTGGTGGGCTATGCCCTGGGGGCAACTTTATTTTCAGATTTTTTACGCCCGGAATATTATATTTATTTAATTTACTTCTTCTTACCAGCTAATATTTTCATCTATGGGGTTAATGACTACTGGGATCAAGACACGGATCTCTTGAACCCTAAAAAGGATGAAAAAGAGCACCGACTTCAAAAGAAAGAAAGAAAAAAATTACTTCTACTTATCTATTTTGTAACTGGAATCAGCTTAATATTAATGTTTTTCCAGAACTGGGGTGAACGTTTAATCTTCGCTGGATTTTTAGCCCTATCATATTTTTACAGTGCACCGCCTCTAAGATTTAAGGAAAAACCATTCCTGGATTTTTCATCCAACTACCTTTATGTTATGCCGGGTTTATTTGCCTATTATTTAGTAAGCGGAGCTCTACCCTCCTGGCTAATATTAATAGGGGCATACTGCCATGTATCGGCTATGCACATCTTTTCAGCAATTCCTGATATCGAATACGACTTAAAAAGTGGTATTAGAACCACTCCAGTGGCCATTGGTAAAAAAGCAGCTCTAATACTGACTTCATTTTTCTGGGTAATGCTGTCGGGTATTGTAATTTATCTTGCAGGGTTCAATATCTTAAGTTTTTTAGTACTTCTCTATCCATTATTCCCTATCAGTTTACTCCTAATTCCGTCATTAAAAATAGAAAGGCTTTACTGGTATTTACCCTATGTTAATACTGCCCTGGGAGGGCTTTTGTTCTTATTATTAATAAATTACCATATTTTTAACTGGTTCTAAATTAATAAGCTTATTGGCAAATAAGTTCTATTAAACCCATTAAATTTCAAAATTACCTATCCGACCTTTAGTGGAGTAAATAATAAAGATTATTAAACCGATTCCAATTAAGGCAGGTATAATCAGATTAAGATAAATACAAATCCCGCTCCAGAAAAACATAATTAGCAGCAGGCTGGATGCCAGGGCTTCTGGCTTTTTTTCCCTTACCCGGGATCCCAGAAGACCCACAGCTATTAGAGATGCTAAAAATCCAGTTAAAACCCATCCTATGAAGTTCATTAAAGGAACATCATAAAATATGCCCTGGTCTTTCCATACCCAGAATTGCAGGGCAACTGCTCCGGGATCCAAAACCAGATCAGTTATAACCACTAAAATGGTGGATAATACTATTATGGATCCTAAACCCAATTTTTTATTTTTTATTTTTAATTCACTGGCCAGGTATAGACTACCAATAAAGAGAGGTAGCCAGGCAAAAGGCACGGTAAAAGGGGTGGTTCCAAATATTTTAGTCCCTATCAACTCATTATAATAAAATTCAGAATAGGGAATTCCGGTGAGAATGGCCAGGGTCTCCAAAACCAGGGCATAGGCACTCAATGCTGCAATCAAAGCTAAACCTTTCCTCCAACCTAACCACATCACCACTGCGGTAAAAGAGGGAATGGCCAGGGATATAATGAATATAACTGATATTATTGAAGTTTCCGGGCCAATTTCCACATTGGCCACAAAAAAAGCCGCAATTAAAAGGGCTATGGCCCAGATATATATTATTTTACTGTAGTCTTTCAAATTAATCACATTTACAATTTTTCGGATAAAGAGTACACATCATCTCTACGATTACTTAAAACCGGTAGCTCTTTTCTGATTTTAGAGTTATCCTCTAAATTAATGGTGGAATATAAAATTTCTTCTTTCGACCCGGCTTCTTTTATTACTTCCCCCCAGGGATTACAAATCAGGGAATGACCATAGGCTACATAAGATGCATTCTCATTTCTAGCAGGTGATGCTGCCGCAATGAAAATTTGATTATCCAGGGCCCGGCTTCGAAGTAATGTTTTCCAATGGGCTGGCCCGGTGGTCAGATTAAATGCTCCAGGGTATATCAGTATATCTGCCCCTTTCAAGGCCATTAGTCGGGATAACTCTGGAAAACGAATATCATAACATATGCCAATTCCCACTTTGCCTAAATCACTTTCTATAACAGTTATCTTTTCACCGGCAGTGAGGGTGTCGGATTCTTTAAAGAAAATTTTTCCAGGAACATCAATATCAAAAAGGTGCATTTTCCGATGAAAGCCCAGGATAGCCCCCTTAGCATTGAAAAAAAAGCTGGTATTATATATATTCCCCTGGGATAACTCCGGGATAGATCCGGCCACCAGATGTATTTGCTTATCACGGGAAATTTTTGCCATAGCATCTAAGGTGGGACTTTTAGAGGGGTTTTCTGCATAATCTCTGAAACGGGAATTATCATAGGGGCAGTTGAACATTTCAGGCAAAATAATTAGCTTTGCACCCTCTTTACTGGCAGATGATATCATTTTTTTTGCTTTTTTTATATTGGCGGATTTATCATCCACCACTTCCATCTGCAAAAGTGCTAATTTAATTTCTTGAACCATAGAAAGGGCCTCAAATATTTATTATCAACTTCAAGTTCTTTATAAAGATAAAAGATGTTCTATTAGTATTTTAAAGCCAAGTAATATTAAAATTATACCACCCAGTATTTCTATTTTACTTTCAAATAGATGTCCTATTTTTTTACCAGTATAAACTCCCAATAAAGACAATAAAAATGTAATAAGACCTATCATAACTATAGGAAACCATATGGACATACTTAAAAGGGCAAAGGTAACTCCCACGGCAAAAGCATCTATACTGGTGGCTATGGCCAGTACAAACAATTTTTTAAAAGAAAAGATGTTGCATTTTGGTTCTGCTTCTTCTTCCATTTTTAAACTTTCATAAATCATTTTAAATCCTATGGCCAAAAGCAATAAAAAAGCAACCCAGGGTGCTAGCTGGGAAATAATTAATTGGAGACGTATACCTGCTATCCACCCTAAAACAGGCATAATGGCCTGAAATCCTCCAAAAAAAAGCGCAATCCATAGGGCCTGTTTGATTTTACAGACCTTCAAAGTTAATCCCCAGGTAATAGAAATACTAAAAGCATCCAGGGCTAAAGCAAATGATAAAATTATGATTGAAATCAAGTCCATAAGTCACATAGTATTTTTATTCCATATAAATTAGTTTGGTGCTAACATTTCAACTAAAAGACAATGGGAGAAAAGTTTTTTTACCACTTGAACTCTTAAATCTCAAAAATATTTTATAAAAACCATAACTCCTAATCCGGAGTAATTAAATGGATTTATTAGTTTATCAGTCTCTTTCTAAAAAAAATATTTAATAAACCTGAAAATAAATATTAAAAATGTAGTTGAATTTTTTTTAAATTAAAAAAATGAAACTTATTAAATTTTTAATGGAAAAGATTATATGAAATCTCCTGAAGAGGAAATAAAATCAATAGGATGTTTATTATCTGAAAATGGGTATCTAACTGACCATAATATTACTGTAACCGTTTTTTTATCTTTAAAACTTAAAAAACCCATACTGGTAGAAGGGCCCCCTGGGACGGGGAAAACTGAACTCTCCAAGGCAGTGGCACGCGCATTAAAAAGGGATTTTTTTAGAATTCAATGCTATGAAGGCATAACTTTTGAACAGATTGTTGGTGAATGGAATTACCAAAAACAACTTCTTCATCTGGAGATTTCTAGATTGAAAGAAGATAGTGAGGATGTTTTTCAAGACGAATTTTTTATTAAAAGACCCTTACTTTCGGCTTTTGTTAATGCAAAACCTTCGGTTATATTAATTGATGAAATAGATAAGGCCGATGAAGAAGTGGAAAGCTTTCTTTTACAGGCCCTGGGAGAAAGACAGATAACGGTAAATGATCTGGGAACCTTTGAAATGGAAAATGAATTAATAGTATTTTTAACTTCCAACTCTCAGAGAAACTTACTGGATGAAACCAAAGACCGTTGTTTATATTTATATATTGACTATCCCTCCCTGGAAAGAGAAATAGAAATTGTAACGGCACTTATGCCTGAAGCACCCCCTGCTCTTGTGGAAGCGGTGGTAAAAGCGGTTCAGAGAATAAGAAATTTCCCTCTGATTAAAAAACCATCGATACGTGCTACTGTGGACTGGGTTAAAACCATGGTGGCCCTGGGGCATGATGAACTACAAGAAGAATCATTCCAGGAAACGGTGGGAGTGGTGCTTAAAAACCAGGACGACAAAAAAAAGGTGGAAGATCATTTTTTCAAATAGAACCAGGAATAATGGGGTTGGATTTTTTTGAAGGTTCAAATGGAGGATGTGGCCCGCTTATCATCAAACCTGCGTAAAAAAGGGATCCTGGTCAGTATCAGAAGCACCCATAATGCCTTTTTAGCATCGCAGTTTTTCAGTGATATAAAAACTGCTGAAACGTATAACTATTTAAAAGAAGCCTTATCGGCGGTTTATGTGAAAAACAAAGACCAGCTAAAAGAATTTAATCAGGCTTTTGATGCTACATTCAAAGCTAAAGATGATTCTAAGATTATTAAATTAAAAAATTCAACCTCTAAACCAAAAAAAAATAATGCCGGGGAAAAATTCAGCAATTATAAAATGGAACAGGATTCTTCAAACTTTAAAATGGATAGCAAAATTAAGCTTTCCTCAATAAATGAGGATAAAATTAATTACAATCCCCCTTTAGCTGATTATGAAGGCATAGATTTAAGAGAAAATTCCCTCATGGAAAGGGATATTAATGAACTGGACTTTTTTGAAGCAGAATTATTTGAACTATGCCAGAAATTGGGCCGTAAAATAGCTAATAAGAGGGCCAGGAGAAATAAACGCTCTAAAACTAACCGGATAGATATAAGGAGGAGCATTCGAAAAAATTTGAAATATGGAGGGGTTTTAATTGAGCTGGAGAAGCGAAAACCCTACTTAAAAAAGAACCAGCACTTCTTTTTAAGTGATGTTAGCGGGTCCTGCGACTGGATAAGTAACTGGTTTTTCTGCATGGTTTATGCTGCTCAGAAATCATTTAACCAGTCCCGGTTTTTTGATTTTGATAATAAGTCCGTGGAAACTACCAGGGCTCTTTCTGAAAAAAACCTCATGGAGGGTTTCACCAGGGTACGAGAAATACGCCAGAAAAATATAATGATGCATGGTACTTCCAATATGTACACTGCCTTTAATAGTTTTATTAAACAGGCCAATCTTAATCATAAATCCATAGTATTAATATTGACGGACTGTCGTGATTGGGCTGGACCAAAAAAATTTAAAAAACCTTTAAGTGCAGATTTAATGGAACATATGTGCCGTATTTCTAAAAAAGTTATAATTTTAAACCCTGAACCAAAAATTAAATGGAATGTGGTGGATAGTTGTGTTTCAGATTATGAGGATGCGGGAGCACAAATAATGGAGGTTAGAAACCTCAAACAACTGGCCCGATTGGTGGAACACATTTAGTTTAATTTATTGTTTAGAAAAAATCAAGGGTTACTTTTTTTTCTTCTTTTAATTCCTTGGGTGGTTCTAACGATTTAAATTCCAGCCCATCTTCTTCTAATAGTTCCAGAGCATCTTCAGTTATAGATGGAGCCACTATAATACCCCTGACCTGACCCTTATTATCTTCAAAATCTTTAAGATACCTTTTTAATTGTTTTACCGCATTAGTGCCGGCTTTTCTACTTTTTAATTCAAGTATCATCAGCTGACCATTCTCATCCTTTCCCAGAATATCAATGAATCCCTTGGAGGTGGAGTATTCCTTATCAGTGGGCCGGAAACCCTTTTCAATTAATTCTGGATGTTTCCAGATCATTTCTCCCATGTCCTTTTCATGCCCGCATACTTCCAGTTCCTGAGAATCCCGACCCAGATAGTAAGATACCAGGTGCACATTTTTTATTTCTACTTCCAGATGTTCTGGAGGGGTTCTACGCACACTCTCTAAAATAACAATTCCATTCTCCATCCTTACTTTAGAACGGGACTTAGGTGGCTGCCAGTTCACAGGATCCAGTTTACGGTCCTGGTGTATTAAAAAGGAACCATCTGGTTTAATAATTATCATCCTTTCTCCTAATCCTAATTTACTCCGTGCTCGACCTTCATAAGTGGCCTGACAGCAGGCAAATAAGGTTATAACGGCCCTTTTTCTGAGTCCTTCATCGATAATCCTGAAACAATCAGATGGGGAAGGATTTTCCCGGGATATAAATTTCATAGAACTAAGTTGATTTTTTAGTATACATAACCATTTCGAATACCCCTGGACTTATAAAAATTCAAGAAAAAATTATATACAAAAATTTCAATTTTCTTCCCTTCCTGCCTCCCGGTGGATGCAATCAAGGGGAGGATGAATATCCTTAAGATGGATTTATGTACCACCTGCATCTAAATATGTTAGTACTTAATAGAACTCTAAAAATAATGAATACATGGAATATAATTTTCATTAATAATTCTTCTAAGAAAACCCCTTAAAAATCATGGCAATTAATTAATCTTTATATTTAATCTTAAGAGCAGTTGATTAAATGATAGATCCCCACGAATTTGATATCCAAACTGAGGTTGCCCCTGCATACTATAATCACATTTTAGATTTTATCTACAAATATTATCTTTTTCCCCAGCCTGATGCCTTTTGTGAAATAAAAAAAACTAAAAAGCAGGGAAAAAATTATCTTCATTTCATTTTCACCACCCCTGATAAAATGGGCCAAATAAAAGGAACGGTGAAGTCCGGAGAAAAAATCAAGGTTAAATTAGTTAAGGAAGGTGAAATTTCTCCTGAAATTTTAGATAAACTGGCAGAAGATATCTTTATAGCAGTGCAAATATATGAAGAAAGTGTTCGCCAATCCACCATTTACCTGGCCTGGGTGGAAGGACAAAAAATTATTCCAGAAAAACCACCCACCCTGGGTAAAAAGACTTCAAAAAAGCTTTTTGGAAGTAATTTGCTGGTAGTCTACCTTATTTTTTTCGGAATAAACATAACCCTATTCCTTTTATTTGATTTATATCTGGCCGTTATTTTTATTATAGGCATACAACTGGCAATTGTGCTTTTATCTGATAAAATATTCATGAAAATGGCTGATTGGGAAATAACTCCTGAAAATCCAAATATTCATATAATCCAGTACCAGCTTCCAGAAGATGAATATAAATTTTTTAAAAAAGCACTGGGAAAAAATGCACTTTTCCAAATAAAAAAGGAAATATATGAAAATACCCTGGCCCAGGGAATTCCTCCTAACTGTAAATTAGGGGAAGAAGTATTTTCTAAATATGGATTTCACTGTAAGCCTCTACAATCCAGCTACAAAGCAATAAATGTTTATGATATTGTAAAAGAAGCAGCAGAAAAATTTGATTTAAATGTGCCCCGGATTATTATAAACAATAATCTACTTCCTAATGCCGCTGCCACCGGACCCAGTCCTAAAAGAGGTCTGGTATTAATCACCACCGGACTTTTGGTACAGCTGAATGAAGAAGAAGTTTTAAGTGTTGTGGGGCATGAAATGGGGCACCTGGTAGGCAGAGATCCTATAATATTATTTAGCTTAATATCTGGCGAATTTATTCTACGATTGACTGTTTTACTCCCTATCGTGATTATTAATCCTATAATATACCTTATTGTGGCACTGGGAAGTATTTTCTTTGTGGCTAAATTCTTTGAAGCCCGGGCAGATCTTTTATCTGCCATGAAAATAGGTAAACCCCAGGTACTGGCAGAGGCACTAAGAAAAATTGGCTACCAGAAACTACAATTTGAAAGAATGACTTCTCAACGTATTTCCAGCTGGGCAATATGGGATCCTCATCCTCCTATTTATTTCCGTATAAAAAGATTGGAAAATATGAAAAAACCAGATAAGATACAAAGTCCACTTATACAATCAGCCCGGGATGTTTTCAGTGGATTTAAGGATGTCTTTAAAAAATAAAAAAAATTATTTTTAAACCGGATAACTCTGACCTGCTTTTTGATTACTGGATGGTATTGAAAAGTGCAGATGAACAATTAACCACTTATCTTCTCTTTTTTCCAGAATCATGCTTAAGCGACCCTTTAATATAACCTTTTCATCATCCACCACCACCTCCATATGCATGGTACTACTACTCCAGGCCACGGGACCGGATGCTGAAATATTAAGGGACCCATAATCTATTTTTATTTCATCAGCCTGTTCTAAATCTCTTTTAAATCCTTTTTTTATTTCATCCCAACCCTGTACCCACTCATCTTCTCCAGCACCAATAAAAATTAAATCTTGATCTGGAGCACAAAGATTAAGAAGAGAATCCAGGTCTTTCTCCTGGTAAAATTTGGCATACAGATTTAAAACTTCTTTAACTTCTTTTTCAGTTACGGCATCTACTTTCATGGTCACACCCCCTATTAATTATTATTATATTGCCCATTAATTAATAAGTACATTTAGGATATTCAATCACTTTTTTTTAAAAAAAAATAATTAACCCGGGGATCTAAATTGCATTTATAAGCTTTGATAAATCCAATTTTTCTATTTCCCGGCAGTCTTTAAGGCCATATCTCCGGCACAGGTAATCTAGATTTTCTTGATTTATTATATTTTCAAAATCAGTTGCTTTTTCTGATATATTGAATCGGGCTTTAATTTCTTCTAAAGCCAGTATAGACTCTTTTAATATTTCAGGGGCATCTTCTTTTTGAATTAATTTTTTTACCAGCAGATTACTATCCATCTTAGGGGAGGTAAGGCTATCTTCTAAACCATCTAAATAAAACTTCTTCATTAACCTTTCCTGGGAGATGTATTTGTAAATGATAATTAACTTTTCCTGCAATTCTAAAGCTTCTTTACCGGTAAGCATTTAAATGGCTCCTTTAATATAAATTTTAAATTCTTGAGTTTCATTATGTTAGTTATGATTTAAATGGAGATATTTATAAATTTTTCAAAAAAAACAGAGGGAATAAATTTAATTTTAATTAAATCCATAGATAAAAAAGAATTAGAATTATACCTGGTGAATATTCATGACAAACTATAGAATAGAAATGGACCGAGCAATGTGCATATCCTGTGGCAGCTGTGTTGATTCCTGTCCAGATATATGGGAAATGGCTGCCGATGGACTATCCTCGATTAAAGATTCTGAAAATGAGGGAGATATTCAAAAAAAAGAAATACCAGAGCTGGGATGTAGTGTTGAAGCTGCTGAAAAATGTCCGGTAACATGTATTCACGTTTTTGAAGATGAAGTGGAACTTATTTAAATAAATTTTAATTTATATAGAATTTTAAGGGATAAAATGATAGAAAATTTAGAAGCAAAGTACTATGAACTTAATAATTTCAGATTTGAATCAGGAGAAATACTTTCCTCACTTAGAGTGGAATACTGTACTTTAGGAACCCCTATTAAAGATGAAGAGGGCCACATAACCAATGCCATAGTATATCTGCATGGCTGGAGCGGGGATTATTCGTCAATTAAACGCTTAAAAGATATAATTGGTCCGGGCAAAGCTTTAGATACCAATAAATATTATTTAATCTCTCCCAGTGCTTTAGGTTCACCAAAATCAGCTGCCCCTTCTAATAGTAGCCGGGGTTTTGAATTTCCCCGGTACAGTGTAAATGATATGGTTAATTTTCTATATTCATTCTTAAAAGAAAATTTCTCTATAAAACACCTTAAAGGAGTTATTGGAAACTCCATGGGTGGCTTTCAGGCCTTAACCTGGGGAGTTCTTTACCCGGATTTCATGGACTTCATTATCCCTTTGGTATCATCCTATCAATCTAAAGGATGGAATTTTGCCATATTCCATTACATGAATTCTCTTATAGAACAGGACCCGGACTATAACCAGGGAAATTATGTAAAAAATCCCCGCATTACCTCTGCTGCATCTCAATTCATGTACCTTTTTGGTTTATCCAGGGATTATTATGAATCACAGGTATCCAATCAAGATATAATTAATTCCATGGCAGAAATGGGACAGGAAGGACTGTTAAGTGATGCTAATGATATCTACTGGAGGAATAAGGCGGCCATGGCCTATAACTTAAAAGGGGAACTTGATAAAATTAAGGCCAAAACCATGGTAATTGCCATAAATCAGGACCAATACTTCCCTCCTGAATACGATGCCATACCTCTTTCTCGAGAAATCAAAGATTCCCAATTAGTAATTTATGATTCTCCATTGGGCCATGTAGGTAGTCATGAAATAGTAAAGATAGAAAAAGAAATAGGGGATTTTTTAACTCAATTTTAGATTCAATTGGCTAAATAAAGGGTTTTATAGAAAAATAGATGTACTATCAAACGGCAAGGAGGATATTTAAATTGAAGGTAAAAATAATTGACTCTGGATTTAATGAGGATAAAAAACTTAATTATGTTCAATACAGGGTATCTGAATTAGATAAATCTTCACTAGAAAAATTATTATCAGAACTAGAAGAAGAGATTAAAAAAGATTCAGATGACTTATTAATTACCATCTATCATCCTCCTGAATATTTCCCTCTGGGATCTGATGAAGCACAAATAAGAATGGAAGATTTTATCTCCCGGGAAGAAATAGAAATGAATATATTCTTATCCAGCTTTCTCCAGGAAGACTAAAATGATTTTAGAGGCATTATTTTGAAGATAATCCAGGAAGATCTCCAAAAAATTTCAAAAGGATGGATGGTTACCTTTTTTATTGACTTAAATTTAAAGGAACTCAAGCTCCTCCAGGATAAATATTCCCCCTATCTGAGAGATTATGAACTAATAATCCAAGATAATAAGGTTTATCTTAAGCGTTATTTTGAAAAATTGGAACCCTGGGAAGATGAAACTCCAGAAGCAGTGGTAAAAAGTATTGAGTTAGAATTAAATTCCTTATTAAATCCTTAATTTTTTTTAGATTTTAATTTTAATACCATTAAGAAGATCAATATGGTTCCCAGGATGCATATAATGGTAAAAATGCTGAAGGTAATTTTTAAAGATAACATAAATTGAGCATACTCAGAAGGATCAATTTCCATACCACCTAACAAACTGGAAAAGACTAAAAGGACAATGGCCATGCTCAATAACTGTCCCGAGAATATCATGGTGGAGAAAGTGGCCGAGGCAGAACCAAAATACCTGTTTTCTACTGACCCCATGAAGGTGTTGGTATTGGGGGAAGCAAAAAGTGCATTGGATACTCCTAAAATCACACCCAGAATTATAATAAAAATTATAGAGGTGTCTACTTTCAGAAAAGTGGCCATATAAAGACCCAGAACAGTTAAAATTATTCCTATTAATGATAAAGGGGCTCCACCAATTTTATCTGATAATCTGCCTGCAAAGGGTGAGATAATAGCCACCAATAGTGGTTGTATGGCTAATATTATACCGGCGGTAAGGGGAGAAATGGACTGGATTAGTTGCAAGTAAAGACTTATTAGAACCCAAACTGCGGAAGTGGAGGTATTTAATAGAAGGCTCGCCCCACTGGATAAAAGAGGAACTGCTTTTTTAAAAATCTGAGGATGGAGTATAGGATATTCTGCAGATGATTCTAATTTTAAGAATAATAGAATCCCGGAAACCCCGGAAATAATTAAAATTTTCCCCAACACCGTAAAAACCGTGGTAAATCCATATAATATAAAAATTACAGAAGGAATATAAATTAATGTCCCTTTAATATCAAAATTTTCTCCCCGGGATCCTATCCAATCGGTTTTTATCCGGGCATATATCAAAAATATTATAATTAATCCCAGGGGTATGTTAAAGAGAAATATACTTCTCCAACCAAAATTTTGAGTTAAAAAACCCCCTAAAATCGGACCTGAAAAGAGCCCAATAAAAACCGATGTAACATATATGCCAAAAAATTCTCCCCGGGACCCTAAGGGGAACACCGAACTGAGTATGGCCACTCCTGTGGCAAAAATCATGGAACAACCCAGTCCCTGCATGAAACTAAAAAATATCAGAAAATATGCTGAAGGGGTGACGGCGGCTAAAAATGAAAATAAGGTGAAAATAGAAATCCCTATAGTGAATATTTTTTTACGACCAAATATATCCCCTGATCTACCAAAAGGAAGTATTAAAGCTGCATTGGCCAGTATGAATACCGTAGGTATCCAGTTCAGGATAACCAGATCCAGGCCGAAATCTCTACCAATACTGGGCAGGGAAACATTTAAGGAAGAACCAGTATAGGGAATCAGAAAAGCCCCTAAAATAACCACTGTTAAGATATACAAAGAACTTTTTTTATCCAGTATAGGGCTCATCTAATCACATAAAATTATTTAAATAGTTTCTGCCTATGAGGACAATAATAAGTTGTTCTACCACCCACTTTAATGATTTCCAGCTTTTCTCCATGGGGACATTCCCCCTGGGGGTAACGGTGTGCCAATAGATATTCCTGAGGAAAATTAGAGAGGCTATCTTTACAATCTATGGCTTTTTTTAATACTTTAACCATATTTTCATGGAGATTCTTTAGATTATTTTCCTGCAGATGGTTTGCTTTTTCTAGAGGGTGCAACTTGCTTTGATAAAGTATTTCATCGGCATATAAATTACCAATTCCTGCAATAAATTTTTGATTAAGGAGCAATGGTTTAAGTGCCCCTTTTCTATTGTGGAATAATTTTTTAAATAAAGGATAATCCAGGTGCAGGGCGTCAGGGCCTAATTTTTTTTCTCTAATTAAATCCCTTGGGGAAGCTATTCCCACCTTACCAAATTTTCGAGGATCATTAAAAGACATAATTCTTCCATTATCAAAAATAAAAGAGATACGGTCGTGTTTATGGTGATTATCCTCTTTAGAGTAATATCTTAAAAAACCAGTCATTCCAAAATGGATTACCAGGTCCTGGTTTCCTTTAAAGGAGGAAAATAAATATTTGCCATAGCGATAACTTGAATCAAATTTTTCTCCAATTAAAGCTTCCTGGAATGCGTCTTTTTTAATATTAAATAGTATTTCTGGACTGGATACCTGCACATCTATTATGGTTTGATAAAGGCCATTATCCTCAAAAAACCTTTTGAATAGTTCTACACTAGGTAATTCTGGCATTGATTAGCTCCTGCCTCTTTTTAATATAATGTTACTATTTATGATGATGGTCTTATAACTAAATTTTTATGCCGGGTAGGATAATCTAATAGCATGGGATGTGACTATTGTTCTAAACTGGAAGAGTATAACTTCGGTGATTTTCTATGGGAGAGTCCCTTCTGGATTGTTTTTTTAGCCCCTAATCAAAGCAATTTAGGGACCTGTGTTATTGCTCTTAAAAGAAAAGAAAAATTTTTAAGTGATGTAACTCCTGAAGAATGGTTAGATTTCGTAGAGCTGGTAAATAAGCTGGAGTGTGCTTTAAAAAATTCATTTAATGCCACCATGTTCAACTGGGGAACTTTGATGAACTCTTTTTATCTGGAAGATACCCTGGAACCGCATCTGCACTGGCATTTTATTCCACGCTATAACCATGAAGTAGAACTGGAGGGCGTGATTTTCCAGGATCCCTTTTTTGGATATATGCGTCCCCGACCCCCAAAAAATATATCCTCAGATATCCGCCATAAGATTCAAGAAAAGATTTTGAGGGAACTTAAATAATTTAATTACTCCTAAATTATATTCTATTTAATTAAAATCTATCTTTATATTCTATTTCAAAAAAATTAATCTCATATTTAGTGCCTGAATCATCTATAAGCTTTATATTTCCATTTATTTGGCTGGTGAGGCTTAATACTAATCTTAATCCTAAACTTTTTGATTTTTTAAAATCAAGATTTTCAGGTAAACCCACACCATCATCAGCCACCTCCAGAAGAAACTGATCATTTTTAGATTGGAGCTTTATACTTACCTTTCCTTCCCTGCCTGGTGGAAAGGCATATTTCAAGGAGTTACTTACCAGTTCATTGATAATTAAACCACAGGGAATGGCCGTATCCATACTCAGCATTAGATTGTCCACTTCCACTTCTAACTTAATTATATCCGGGTCTATGGAGTAATAATGGAATAGGTAAGCCGTAAGACTAGATATGTACTCTTTAAAGTCTACGTGGGCAAAATCATTGGATTTATATAGTTTTTCATGTATAATTGCCATTGATTTAACCCTGCTTTGACTATCCCGGAACAATTCCAGGTCTCCCTCATCCTGAATGTACCTACTTTGTAAATTAAGCAAACTGGAAATTATTTGCAGATTGTTTTTAACCCGGTGATGAACTTCCTGGAGAAGCACTTCTTTTTCTTCCAGAGAGGTTCTTATTTTATCTTCAGCTTTTTTTAAGTCTTTAATATCACTACCAATACATACTATGCCCATTAAACCAGAATTTTCGTCAACTATGGGAGATAATGATAGTATAACTGGTATAATTTCGCCTTTTTTTGTTTTAAGTTGACTTTCCTTATTAATCAGGGAATTTAGGGAGGATAAATCACTATCTATTGTTGATTTTAGTAAAGATGCAAGGCCATTTTTCTGAGCAAAGATTATATCGCCTTGTTTTCCCACCAGTTCCTGTTCTTCATACTCTAAAATATCTGCTGCTGCCTGGTTAAGCGTTAAAATATTACGGTTTTGATCCAGAATCAATAAAAAATTGGACATGGTGGAAACTATTTTATCTGCTACTACCGCCGAGGTAAGGGCCGGAAATTTATGCTTCCAGATTCCATAACTGATAAAAGTAATGCCCACCGTGGACATGGCCATGGTCATTTCTGGCACCCGCAGGGAGGTGGCCGGCAAAACCAGGTCACTGATTAAACTTACTATTAAAGGCAAATAAAGTCCCGTAAAGATATATTTGGCCTGTAATCTTTTTAAATGGTATGATTTCAGGTAGTAGATAAAACATAGAGTTCCGGCTGTAAATCCTGCAAAAAGAGTCCATATGCTCATTAAATTAAATAATAATGGATTCTGAGGGAATTCATAAGTCCAGCCCCAGTATTGTTGTGAGGCACCGCCAATAAGTAAATCAGTATTAAATCCTAGCAAGAATATTATTAATGCGGGCAAGTAAATAATGATATAGATAATTTTATTTTTTAATATTTTATTTTTGGTAAAAATTAGAGATATGTGCAAAAGAAGAGAAGGCACAAATGGCCATAACGTGCTTAAATTCAACCAAAAATATGCTTTTTCTAAGGTAGGTGCTTGCCTATATTCAAATTCAATAAAAGCTAAAAATCCTACTAAAATACATAAAACAGCTACCCAACGATTTAATTGATTTTCAGTATTTTTATGATAAATAAAATTACCTAAGAAAAAGCATAATATGAATGCTAAAAACGAAATTAAAGCATAAGGATTCATTATTGCTCTCCATAAAGCGGTCTTGTAGAAAAATTATTTATAATCATTGAATTTTACCTTTTATAAGTAAGTATCTTATTATTTAATTAATTTTCTTAAAGCCCATTATTCCTATAAAATTAAAATATATTAATAACTATAATAATAAGTATTAATGGTGTTATTATGATACTTGCCAAAAATACACAAAATCCTGCTGCAAAATATTTGAAAACTATACAAAACGAAATAATTTATGGAGGATATTTAGCAGCACTAGTTGCTCCTTCTTTTGTTTTAACAGTCTCTTTAATTACAAATTCTAATATTACTCTCCAGTTATTGGCTATATCTTATTTTATACCTCTTATTGTATATAGTTATGATTATTATCAAGATCTAGAAGAAGATTCTAAAACAAATATAGAAAGAACTCTACATTTGAGCAATAAAGCCAGATTATACCCTTTTATACTTTTAATATATGCCATTATACTGGTATTTCTTTTAATATTATATGCAAACATATATCTTATTGGTTTTATTTTGGCATTAATATTGTTGGGAATGGCTTATAACTATTTTTTAAAGAGTTTAACCAGTAAAATATTAGCTTTTAAGAATTTTTATACAGCTTTTATATGGGCTGCCGCCGGTTCTTTTTTTCCTTTAATCTATAACTTGGGCGAAATTAAAATAAGCTATTTTTTATTAATGGCGTTTATTTTTTTAAAATGTTTGGTGAATGTTATTTTTTTTGATTTAAAGGATATAAATTCAGATAAAAAGCAGGGATTGAGAACTTTACCCGTATTATGTGGGAAGGATAAAACGATTTCTTTTCTGAACTTTTTAAATATTTTAGCGTTCTTTCCTCTATTTTTAGGCATCTATATGGGCTTTATACATCCTTATGCTATCATTATGCTAGTATTTTATTTTTATACTGCCTATTATCTAAAAAAGTCTAGAAAAGCAGAAGATGGTAACTTAATATTTTTATCTTCTACCCTGGCTGATTTTGAATTTATTCTATGGCCATTAGTAATTTTAATGGCTCAAATAATGCTTTAATTTATGCAATGGATTAAATTATCCCAATTTATCCAAACGCTCTCTAAATTCTTTCCGATGCCTTTTTTCCTCATCAATTATATGTTTAAGAACTCCCACAACTTCGGGATCATCTATTATTTCTACCTGACGAGAATATTCCTCAATTCCCTCGGTTTCTTTTTGAATTTGTATTTCTAACTGGGTTTTTAAATCATCTTCCTCAAAATTAAGTTCTTTATGTTGCATGGTGGGTTTGCCTCCTCTTTTTACAATTAAGTCTGCAAGCCACCACATATGCCTCATTTCATCTACTGATATGGCCTCGGTAACCCGGCTGGCATCGCAGTCCTGGATAATAAATGCATTGTAAGCATAAATCATGGTAGCTTCCAGTTCATGCACAAAATCAATATTCAATAACCGGATTATTTCTTCATTTTCCATATTAAAACCTCCACATAATTATCTGAAACTTAATTAAATCTTATTTCAGTATCCTTTAGCCCATTTCTCAATTCTATTAGTTACAATACCATCCACTCCCCTCTCCCCTAATACTTTTAGTTCGTTAGAATGGTCCACCACCCAGGGATATAACTTTATCTGATTTTCATGGCATTCATTCACCATTGAAACATCTACAAAATCTTTGTGAGGAAAAATATATTCACACTTACAATTTAAGGCAATTTCATGTGATTTAACTGGACCAGCAAAAAAAATAGCCCCTGTTTTTATTTCAGATCCAATTTTTTTAATTTCTAAAAGTTGCTTATGATAAAAAGAGGCAAACATTATCTTCTCTAAATCATAATCTTTTAAATATTTGGAGATAATTGGAAATGAATCAGGAACTTTTAATTCGAGTATTAAAGGTATTTTTTCATTAACCAGTTCCAGAACCTCTTCTAAGTGAGGCGGAGCTTCCCCACCACCAGTATCCAGCTTTTTAATTTCAGATATATTCATCTCCTTTACTATCCCCTGCCCATTGGTGGTTCTATCCACCACAGGGTCATGAATTATCACTGGATTTCGATCTTTAGTAATTCTAATATCTATTTCTATCCAGTCTGCATTTAGTTCTATGGCTTTTTTAATAGCTGCCAGAGTATTTTCTGGTTTTAAATTAGAAGCGCCTCTATGGGCAATTATTTTCATATTTACCTCTAATCCTTAAAAGGACAATGCCTCTTTATATTTTATATTTTTTTAGAAAATCATCTAAATCTTCTACCTGGATATACTGGAGATCATCTGGCAGGGTTTTCTGCATTTTATTGATTTTTTCCAGATCTTGATCATTTAAAATCTTTTTTTCAGTTAATATTTCAATAAGGGCAGCTATACTTCCTTGATTGAAAGATGCCACTTTTTTCAGATTTTCTATTTCTACTTTGGATCCTAGCATCTGCCGATAATGGTTAACCTTATCCTCAACCAGGGATAAAGCACATTTAATCTCATTATTACTTTTTTGAGACCATATTAACCTATTAAATATCATTTTTTTAGGTTTAAGAGAAATTCCTTCTCTTTTAATGGTGACTGGTCCTTTTTTATATAAATCACTCAGATATTCCCATTGCTGGTTATCTAAAATCAATCCGGCTTTAATAAGTAATATGTCTGCGGACTCATCAATTTCTTCTTGATAATAATCTGGTTTAATCTGGAGTTCACCAAGGTGTAGAACACGGATATTCAATTCTTCTATTTCCTCAATTTCAAAAATATATCGAACCACCGGATTACCTTCAGTATAATAACGATAGGAATCAATGACATTCCATTTTTTTTTATCATCGATGGAAGTGACCGTTTTTGGTATTTTAAGAGGATTATAGACCTGGAAGTGAATTTTAAATTTTTTAAGTTTCCTTTCGGAGTGTTTTGATAGAAAAACTTTCTTTTTCTCTACTTCAACTTTAACTTCGTGTCCTGATACATTGAAAAACATTAAATAACCCCTTTTTCATAATTAAGTTTATAGGATATTATTTTATTTTTGATACAAATAAACTTATTTATTAATCTATTTGATTTAAAGATAGTAATACGCAATAGATGAACCAGAAAACCCTGATTTATTGATTTAAATGAAAAACAAAGTAGAAATTGCAGATATTGAGGTTGATTACCAGGTAGTTTATCGTAAGATTAAATACCCTCGTCTGGAAATAAAAACAGGAAATTTGATTCTAATTTTGCCCCATGGTTATAATAATCACCAGGAATTAATTGAAAAGCACCAAAAATGGATTTATAATAAAATATCCATTATTAACTCTTCCCATACTAAAAAACTTCATGATCGGACAGAAGAAGAACTTAAAATTTTAGTTGAATCTGAGATAAGTGCTATAGCTTATCAAATGGGTGTGATCCCTGGAAAAATAGGCTTTAGAAAAATGAAAGTTCGCTGGGGAAGCTGTGATAGGGATGGAAATCTAAAATTCAATAAGATGATGAAATATTTGCCTGAAAATCTTATAAAATACATAATATATCATGAAATGGCACATTTACTTGAATTTGGACATAATACGATTTTCTGGAATATAATAAAAAGTAAATATCCTCACTATTCCCACCTGGAGGATGAACTTTCCAGATACTACTTTGCCATAGAAAATTACCATAAAGCCTATCCCTAACAATTTTTTTAATAATAAATACATAAGAATCTACAAAGTAGTCATCTTAAATACTAATAAGGGGTGCAGGGGGTATATTTATGGAAAAAGTTTATTTTGCTGATTTTAGATCAGGCAGCATTGAGGATAATAAGGGCCATAAAATAATAAATTTATTTAAAAAAGCAGGCTTTAAATCAATATTTGAAAAGGATGAACTGGTATCTGTTAAACTTCACTTTGGTGAGCGGGGTAATGATGCCTACATAAATCCCGTTTTTATACGATATATTGTGGACATGATTAAAGAAAATGGTTCAAAACCATTTTTAACAGATACTAATACTTTATATTATGGGAATAGGCATAATTCCTGTGATCATATTGAAAATGCCGTCTTAAATGGTTTTGATTATGCAGTAGCCGGTGCACCGCTTATAATTGCAGACGGACTTACCAGTAAAAATGAAAGAATGGTTGAAATTAATCAGAAACATTTCAAGAAAGTTAGAATTGCAGGAGATATTTTTGATGCAGATGCCATGATGGTTGTTTCTCATTTCAAGGGCCATGATCTTTGTGGTTTTGGAGGAGCCCTAAAAAATCTGGCCATGGGCTGTGCTACCATTGAAGGTAAAAAAGAACAGCATAAAATGACCCGACCTATTATAGGGGATGAATGTGTGGCCTGCGGTGATTGTACGGAGGCATGTCCTGAAAATTGTATTCAGATTATTAATAATAGCAAAAAAAATTCAACATCAAATTCCAGGGCATTTATTGATTATCCCTCCTGTATTTATTGTTTAAATTGTTTGGGATCCTGCCAATATGGAGCTATAGATCTGGACTGGGAAAATAAGGTTCCTTTATTCATGGAAAAAATGGTGGAATATGCCCTAGGCGCCCTTCAAAATAAAAATGGAAAAACAGTATATTTCAATTTTCTTCTTAATATAACGCCTCACTGTGATTGTGTGCCCTGGAGTGACGCATATCTTGTTCCCGATATTGGAATTTTAGCTTCTAAAGACCCGGTGGCCATCGATTCTGCTTCTTATGATCTGGTGAACCAGGAGATTGGTATTAAAAATTCTCTTCTAAAAAAGAACTTTCTAGAAGGTGAAGATAAATTTAAAGGTACCTGGGATAAAGTGGATGGGAAAATACAGCTGGAATATGCTGAAAAAATTGGCATGGGAACCAAAAAATATGAATTAATAAAATTATAGGACTGACTTCTTAAAAAAATTAGATTCAGGGGATTTTTAGAATAATTGAATCAATTTAACCCCTATTATTCTCCTATACAATTTCAACGCAGGGATATATCCAGCATCCTTTGCACGGCTTTTAATGCTTTTTGTGCAATTTCTTCAGGAACAGTCACCACAAATTCTTCATTGATAAGTGAATTTTTAACTTTTTCCAGGGTGTGTAGTTTCATATTCTCACATATGGCTTCCTCAAAGGCAGGCATGGGATTTTTCTCAGGATGTTCTCTTTTTATGCGGGTTACCATATCCACTTCGGTGCCAATAATGAAATCCTTTTTAGAGGATTTTTTCACGTGTTTTAACATTCCCCCGGTACTTAGAACATTCTCTGTTAATTCTTGAACCTCTTTATTACATTCAGGGTGCACTAAAACATCGGCTTCAGGATACTTTTCTTTCTGGAATAATATATCTGCCGGGGTGAACATTTTATGAACATAACAGTGGCCCTCTTCCGGAATGGGAATTATTTCTTTATCTGTTTGCTGGGCCACATACCAGGCCAGGTTCTGGTCTGGTCCAAATAAAATGGTATCTTCTTCCAGGCTTTCCACCACTTTAAGTGCATTAGCAGAAGTACAAAGGACATCTGCTTCTGCCTTGGCTTCTGCCAGGGTATTAACATACAAAACTACTGCTGCAGAGGGATATCTTTTTTTGTATTTGCGAACTTCTGCTGCCGGAAGCATATGGGCCATGGGACACTCTGCATTTTTATCAGGAATCACTATTTTTTTTAATGGATTTAAAATGGCCGCTGTTTCTGCCATAAAATCCACGCCACAGAAAACCACCAGGTCTTTGTCTTTAATTTCTGAAGCTTTAATACATAATTCCAGTGAATCACCTATAAAATCAGCAATTTCCTGTATTTCCTGTGGTTGATAGTTGTGAGCAAGTATTATGCCATTTTTTTCTTCTTTAAGATAACGTATTTCTTTTTGTAAATCAGTCAGCATTTTATCCCTACCTAAAATATTCCGACAAAAAAGATCGAATATGGGAAACAATATCCAAGAATGTATGATTGATAATTATTAAAAAATATTTAATTAATATTTGAGGGGAATACTATAAAAATATTTCAATAAAAATAGTACTCTGAAGAATTATTTGTTCTTAATTGATATCAAAATAACTCTTATTTAATTAGCAGTTCTTTTAATTCTGGATGGATTTTAGATTTTATATCCAATTCTTCCATAGCCACTCCATAGGATTCATAAATTCTTTTAAATTCCACCCGTATCATACCCCGGAATGCATCATATCCCATTACCCGGCCATAGTTATCGGTAATGGCAGAAATCAAGATGGATAAATCATTGATCGAGTTTTCCACCCGGTTTTCAAGAGGATATTTTTCTAAATTTTTTCTTATTTTATCAAATTCTAAAACAGAATTACTTTTAACATCCACATCCTCAAGAAGTTCAGGACATTGATCCAGAGGTAATGATTTTTTTAACATCCCCCGGGCAGGGGAAACTCCCATAATTTTACTAGCACCAATGGACATGGCCAGCAAAATTGATTCATATATATCTATAATTAACTCTGATTTTTCTTCCAAATCTAAAGGTATTACTACCTCATCAGGCATTTCTGGAAATGATATCGGTGGTTTTATTACCGGTATATCCATAACTACTTCTTTTTCTTCAATTTCAATCGAGGCATCTTCTGTAATTTCTGGTTCTTTAAACTTAGATTCGGCCTCTATAGTTTTATCTTCTGTAGTTTGGATAGGTGTATCAGTTATACTTGTTTTTTCAACAGGCACCTTATGTGAAGTTTCTACAAGGTTGGAATATTCCTCAATAGATTTATCTTCTACCATTTCCTTTTCCATTAATTCTTCATCAGAAACAGGGGATTCTATTTTAGATTGAGAAGCAGTAAAATCATCTCCCCCGGGAACTGCTGTTTTTTCTTTAATATCGGACTCTTTAACACTAACCGGCGGCGAAGAAATTAATTCTTTTTCATCCACAGAAGAAATCGCATCTTCAGATTTTACCGGAGCTGTGCTGATTTCTTCAACTTTAGGGGTGGTTGTTAATTTCAATGATTTAATCTCAGGCATTTCCTGTATTTTCAAGGCCAATTTTTTGGAAGTTAACATCACCCTTCCTATACTGGCCTTTTTATTGGTTAAAATTAGTAAATGTGCTTTTTTTAAACTCAAAAAAAGTGCTTTTCCCTGGGAGGATTCTACCAGTATTCTCTCCCCAGTACCCTGCCGGGTGTATTGAAGTAATTTAAGAGAGGAATTACTTATAATATTAGCCATTGATCCAAAAAGGGAATCATCCTGGGCATGCAGGTCACTGTATAATGTATCTCCCTGATTATCCACAACTAAAGTACCTTCCACACCCTCAATTTTTTTAAGAACACTCAATTTTTTTTCTAATTTATTTTTAAGAGCGGAGTAATCCATTTCAATACCTGCCGGGCATTATAATATTCCGTGATAAATAGGCCATAATTATCATATGATATATTATTTTTATTTACAGTATATGGAGTGGACTACTTATAAATATAATATAGTGGAGTTGATGGCCCCCTATTTTTTTTAGAGCTCTGAAGTAGATACTAATTTACAGTGAGTTATCCATGCCGCGTTACTGGTTCCTGCCGGGTGGCAGGTTATTAACATTAAACGGGGTTCTCCGTCTTGGGAAAACTTAACAGGATTGGTGCGGTAATCCCAGCGTATATCATCACCGGTGGATACCACCTGGTAAACATATTTTTTGGAGAGAATTTCATCCTGTATAATAACCGTATCTCCCACTTTCAAACTTGTTATATGTCTGAAAGGGCCAGAATAAGTAGTTCTATGTCCTAAAAGCCCACAATCTCCATTACTTCCAGGCATAACACTTTCGGTGTAGTGGTAAACAGAGTTATAAGCATTCACGGTATCGGTTCGGATCATGACATTCAAATCTAAGCGGGGTATAATGAGCCTGCCCAGGATGGTGGAACCCCCTGCTCGAGATTCTGCCTGGGGACTAATATCTGGATCTAAAAGATCCCGCGGTGCATTTTTATAATGTTCCAGGCGGGCCTGTGAACTTTTTAATTTATTAAAATCACTATAGGCAACCATAATGATACTGCAGCATACTAACAGACATATCAGGATTATGACTACAGAAATCAAGCGGGAGTTACGCATTTTCTTCTCCTAAAATTTTCTTTATCTCTTCAGCCATTAAAGAACGATATTTAGATGTTTTCCATGGATCATTAGTCCAGGCAGTGATTAATATTTTTACACCTACATCTGAAAGTTCTTTTATCATCATCTGTGGTTTTTCTTCAGTTAAAACCCAGGGAAAGGCAGATATTCTCTTTTCAATGGCACTGGCCAATTTTTCCAGATTAGTATTATAGGAAACTGTTACATTCAAATCCACTCTTCGGCGATCCATTGAAGTGTAGTTAGAGTAGGGATTTTTGGAAAAAGAGGAGTTAGGTATGGTTATAACGCTGTTATTGGGATTAGTTATGGTGGTGGTTCTAAATCCTACTTTTGTTACTTTACCCTTTTGATTTGATATTTCAATGGTATCCCCTACTTTAAAACTTTTATCCATCAGGATTAAAACCCCGGATATAAAGTTAGATATAATATCCCGTGATGCAAAACCTACTGCCACACCAACTATTCCTAAACTTACTGCAATGGCAGTAATATCAATTCCTATCTCTTTTAAAATAACACTTAAAGCCAGAATACCTATCCCATATTTTACGATATCCTGCAAGACCTGAATAACCGTTAAATCCCATTCAAATTTCTTACCAAATCTCTTTATAAAAAAATAAAACCATCTGACTATTAGAATGGAAACTAAAACGATTATAACAATAACAGCAATGTCTCGAATAAGGCCATTTACCTCCATTTACTTCACCTTCACTACCATGAGATCCTCGGCCACCATAGAATTTTTAAAGATTTCTTTAGCAGACTTCTCCAGTATTTTAGATTTTTTATAACGGGTACTGATATGAGTCAGGATTAATTTCTTTGCCCTGGCCTGGAGGGCAACATTTGCAGCTTCCTGGGCAGTGGAATGGCAGGTCTCTTCTGCTTTATCCGGGCTATCTGCTTGAAAAGTTGATTCATGAATCAATATGTCCGCATCCATCGCTAAATCGATTAAAGCATCGCATGGTCTAGTATCTCCAGAATAAACGATTTTTATTCCCTTTCGGGGTTCTCCCAGGACATCTTCCGGTTTAATAATTTTACCATTAACCTCGACACTGGTGCCAGCATGCAATTTACCAAAGTCAGGCCCAGGTTCTATACCCAGCTCCAGAGCCTTTTTTCTCAAAAAGCGCGGCTTTTTCTTTTCAATAATTGAATAAGAAAAATTGGGAATACTGTGCTCTGTTTTAGCACACTCAATAGCGTATTCCTTTTCATCGATTAATATACCTCCATCAATTTCATGAACTTCAATATTAAAATTAAGGGTGAAATAACCCAGATTCATTATAGAATCAATAACCATTGCTATGCCCGGGGGACCATAAATATTAAGTTTCTCTTTTCTTCCTCTAAATCCCATAGACTGGATAATTCCAGGAATACCCAGGATGTGGTCTCCATGTAGATGGGTGATAAAGATGTTATTCACCTTCATGGGGCTGAGTTTTAGTTGAACCATTTGTCGTTGGGTCCCTTCTCCACAGTCAAATAATATTATCTCCCCAAATGCCTTTAAAGCAATAGCTGAATGATTCCTATATTTAGAGGGAACTGCAGAGGATGTACCTAAAAATATTAATTCCATAATCTTGACCTGTATTTAATTATTTTAAATTTGCTTTTTATTATAATTCCGTTTAAGAGATTTAATAAACTTCTTACTCTAATTTAGATAAGTTCTATAAATTCTTTTTACCATAAAAGTTTATATCTTCTGCATAATATAATCTTTAAGGCGATGGTTATGAAAAATACGCTAAGACAGATGATTAATGATGATATTGGCTTCGAAGATTTAACTACTAATGCACTTATATCTCCAGGAATTAAGGCCAGAAGTGAAATAATATCTCGCCAAAGTGGAATTATTGCTGGTGTTGATGTTGCAAAAGTAATTTTCAAGGATTTTAATTTAAAATGTTCCTCTAATAAAGAGGATGGGGATATAATATCTAAAGGAGAATCAATATTAAATATAAGTGGTAGTGCACGCTCTATTCTAACATTAGAACGCACTGTACTGAATCTAATGATGAAAATGAGTGGAATTGCTACACTAACCTCTAAAATGGTTGAAAAAGCAAGATCAGTTAATGAAAATGTAAAAATTGCAGGTACTCGAAAAACAACTCCCGGACTTCAATTTTTTGAAAAATCAGCCATAAAATTCGGTGGGGGAGATACCCATAGATTCAGATTGGATGATTGTATTTTGATTAAAGATAATCACATTGCACTTTTAGGAGATTTGTCCCTGGCCATAAAAAAGGCCCGAAAAAATGTGAGCTTTACTAAAAAAATTGAAGTGGAGGTTGAAAATTTAGAAGATGCATTATTAGCAGCTAATATGGGAGTAGATATTGTAATGTTAGATAACATGCCTCCTAATAAAGTAAAATTAGTTATAACTGCATTAAAGGAAAATAATTTAAGAGATAAAATTATTATTGAAGTTTCAGGAGGTATAACTCCCGATAACCTGTTGGATTATGCAGCCACCGGTGTTGATGTTATCTCCATGGGATTTATTACCCACTCGGCCCCCAGTATGGATTTAAGTTTGGAAATTCTGCATTGATTTTAATGCATGTTCCACCTTTTTTACTAATACTTCTCTCCATTACCTGCAAAAAGATTTATAGTTATTTACTTAATTTAGAATATATTTATATAGATTCGTATTCATAACCTATATAATCACCAGAAAAATCTAATTTGGAGGAATACTATGATGGAAATTAATGATGAAAGGCAGGATCAAGAATTTAATAATGAAGAAATAGAAGATAGGGAACAATCTTCTGAAGAGTTAAATGAAGACAAAATAGATGATTCTGAAGAAGAGATTGAAATTGTAGAAGAAGTAGAAGATTTGCCTTTTGCTAAAGCAGAAGTAGTAAGACTCATGAAACAACACTTAGACCGGGATAAAATGATCCGGGAACGGGTTAAAGTGGAAATGAACAAATTCCTGGGTGAAGTTCTGGAAAATGTTTGTGCACAGTTAAATGAGTATCCCTATACCACAGTGGAATATGAAATGCTCAAAGAATCCATATATCCTTATAAAAATATAAAAAGAATCAATCAGGAAAAAGAAAGGATTTTAATGCACTTAGAAGCTATTAAAGCAGATTGCAATGCCTTGAGTATGGATGTAAAACGGACTTTAAAATTAAAAGAAGTTGATGACGAAGGTGAAGACGACGACTTTTATGAGATTCCAGAATAAAATCTCATATTTTTCTTTTTAAAAAATTATTTCACTTACCATTAACTGCTATCTATTTCATCAGGGGATAAAGTAAAAAAACCTGTTTTTAAATTCTTTATTTCATCTTCTTCAAGCTTTCTATGACTTGCTTCCTGATGCATTATGCTACTTTGGCCAAAAGGATCTTCTAGTATTAATTCTACTTTTTTTTCTCCTTTTCGTACTTTTTGGAGTTCTTCTAAAATTATTTTAGCATTTTTTTGGGATTCATCATCTTCAAAAAGATTCATGGCAGTTTTCACTGCTTTCTGGAACCTATCAATTACTCCTTCTACATTGGAGACATATCCCAATGATTTAGGGCCTGGTTCAACCTTAAGTCCTAATTCAGGGATGCTAAGGGTTGCTGATTGGGATTTAACTAATCTAGCACTTAATTTAGAGGAATCAATTTCTATTGAATATCTAACCGGGTCTTTTTGATCCAGACAAATTACATCAGAGTGTTTATATCCACAGGAACTACATAGTAAAGTGGACTCCATAATTTCCCCAAAATAAGGTACTTCTTCGGTGCGGGTAATGGCATCCATACATTTTTGCCCCTGGCAAATTGGACAATCCATTTTCATTTTATTCAATCTTCTCCTCTCCTTAAATAAATATCCTCTTTAGGTATAATAATCTGCTTAAAATGTGTAAATAAATCATAAACTATCAAAATAAAATATAAAAGATTAAAAGTAAGTAATTTAAGGATGGGGCTTTTTTAAACTATCTTTTACTTAAATCTCCCTCGTAGATGAAACCTTTTTTGCGTAGCTCATTTATCATTTTATCCAGAGATTGTTTATCTGGAGCACAGATTTTATGACTATGGATATTATCAGAAAGGTTGTATAACCTTTCCAGATCATTTTTTCTTTTGGGGTTACTATTGAGCATATCAATGAATCTCTGGGCATCTTTAGGGTCGTAAATATTTACTTTTCTTTTTAAAGGTTCAGAGAATCCGGGTAAGAAATAAGATACATCAACAATTCTTCCATTGTATTTGGTTAGTATGATATTGATTACTTCTTCTAGAAAATCTACAGAGTGCTTGAAAATAATAACCTTACAATTTTCTTTAATTATAGATAACATTCTTTTAATGGTGCAACCGATTTCAGTATTATTTATTACTGGAACATTATTTTTGTGGGCTTGAGAAGCCAGGAAATTATGAATACTTCGATTTTCTTTGAAATATTCCAGATGTTTCCCACCACGCTTTATCTTCATGGCTCTTTTAACGAACCTTTCTTTGTGGATATCCTCATCTGCTGATAAAATAAAAAAATGTATGGATGCTTTATCCTTGAATTTATCAATATTTATGAGTCCGGGTACCAGGTGCACCCCTTCGATAACCACATCATCAAAGTCATCCACGGCACGCTTGATAACTTTTTCAATAGCTGGAATAACAAAAGAAGCATGTTCTTCAAATCCAGCATTTATCAATCCTTCGTCATTCTCCTCAAATTTTTCTTTCTGCCTTAGAGTAGTGTAAGCATCATAAGATGATTTATGGAGAGCAGGAGCATAATCTGGTCCAATTATCCCCCTGACAATTTCTCGGATGAAATCAGTTTCTATCAGATGTTTTATTCCTAATTCTTTTGCCAATTCCGACGCAATTGTGGATTTTCCAATACCAGAAGCACTACCTATCAAGATTACATATGGCTTTTTCAAGCTTTTACTTCCTTTAGATTTTCTAAAAACTATTCAGGTATATTAATTTAATTTTAAGTTAATAAATCTTTTACTCTTTCTGAACTTCTCCTCATTTCAATACGAATGAGTCCCAGATTTATATCTATATCTGTTATCACCACTAATATTCCTTCACCAGCATCTATCATCAGAGTCTTACCTCTATTCCCCTCTATCATTACTTGTTCTAAAGGTTCATGCTTCATTTCTTCTGCAGATCTCTCAGCTGTACCAAAAACAGCTGAAGACATAGCTGCAACCAGTTCCGAATCTATATCAGAAGGCACTTCGCTTTCTATAATCAAACCGTCTTTTCCAACAACCAAAGATCCATTTACTCCATTGATCCTACCTAAATCTTTAAGTATTCTTCCTATCATAATCTGCCTCCATCTACAACTTGATTATTTTACCTAAAGTATATATGCTTTAATCATTTATTAAATAAATAAGTAATTAAAGTTTCTATTTAATCTCACCAAATACTTAATAAGGAGTGATTCTTTGTACGTTGTATCTTCTGTTGAAGAACTTCAAAAGCTTAACCCATTTATTGTTATTGGTTGTGGAGGTGGAGGAGAAAAGTTCTCTAATTTTGAAGGAGTGGAAACGGTAGGATTTGTCGACGATGATCCTAAAAAACATGGGAAATCTTTTTGCGGATTCCAGGTAGCTTCTAATTTACCAGATTTATTCAATGAAACTTCAGCTAAGAGTGTAGCTATAATGCTTCCTATTGGTGCAGAAGGTTCTGCATTGAAATATGCGGTGGAGGCTATAAATAGTGGAAAGAATGTGGTAACTTCATTTAGATCACTTCCTCTTATGGAAAACACCTCTCTTTTGAAATTCGCCAACCAGAAAAAAGTAATTGTAAAGGAGATCAGCCCCCGACTGGATGTAATTGAAAAAATTTTCGGTATGGCTCCTTCTAAATGCACTGAAATTTTACCAAAAATTAATTATCAACATAAATCTCCGGTTATTTATATTGGAGGTACTTCTCAGGAATGTGGAAAAAGGACCACTACTCGTTTATTGGGTAAAGAAGCTCATGAAAGAGGGTTAGAAGTTGGAGTAATCTCCACAGATGAAATGGGCTTAGAAAAACCGGCAGACTTGAACTTCCGGGCAGGAAGCCTTTCGGTTATGGATGTGGCTTCTTCTTTAATGGGTTCAATTAAATATCTGGAAGAAAAAAAAGACCCGGATATTATCTTTGTGGAAAGCCAGGCCAGCTTAACTGAACTGGGAAATCCCCATCCTAGGGGACTATCAGCAGCCATATTAATCGGATCCATACCAGATGCTTCTATTTTATGCCATCGTCCTAACCACCCCTATCGTAAGCCCCGGGGCATTATGGAGGAAATAAAGGCCATAGAATCTGTTGAGCCCACCAGTGTTTTAGGGATTTCTTTAAATTTAAGAGATTCTGATGAAGAGGGGATTTTAAAGAGATATGAGTCGAAATATTCTCTCCCAACAGTGGATGTTAAAAATGGAGGATGCACAAGATTACTGGATGTAATTATGAATTATCTAGGGGAGATTAAAAAATGAAGGACGTAATGGATTTTGTTAAAAAAAACCTGGGCCTAGAAGAAGAAAATGAAGAAAAAAAGGAACAAGATTCTATTATAGTTCCTGAACATTCATTTTATGAAATTATTCTGATGAAAGCACGTACTATTGATGACATTGATTATGTGACAAGCCAGATACTCGAGGAAAAAAATCCAATAATACTGGATTTGAGCCATTTGGAAAAGGAAAGTCCGGAAGATTTTCAAGTAGCAGGCGAAAAACTAAAAGCACTTCGAGTAGAATCAGGGGTGGAAGCAATACTTCTTTGTAAAAATGGTAAAAATATAATTGTGGTGACTCCTCCTGAGATTAAATTAATCCGGAAAGACTAATATTTTTCAGGACTTAACTAATCAAATATACTTACTCTGAGGCATAAAAAATGGAATTACCAATTACCAAGCCATCTCAAGTATCTTATGCTGATGAACTTGAATTATCCAAATTATTAGAAAAATTAACCGAAAAAGAGCATAACGGTTTTATTAGGGTTACCCATGGATCTGAAGAAGGGTATATGCTTTTTAAAGATGGAAAACAAGTTGCAGCTTCTTATGATCGCCATTTGAAATATGATGCCTTAGAGAAGATTAATTATGCTATGGAAAAAACAGATACTTTGATAGAAGTATTTGATTTAAAAAAAACCCAAATAGATTATTTGATTGATTTAAACAAGGTATATATGTTCGATATTGGAAAAAAATCCATTCCTGAGAAACCACCTGAAATGACGAGTAATCCTTCACAAGAAGAATATTTTAATCCCAAAACGGCAAGCTACCGGGAACCAGTATCTGATGAAGAGAAAGATGATGATTCCACTGAAGTTATAACTAATCCTGAAACTAACTCTGTGGAGGATATAAATCAGGAAATAGAGGAAAATAATTCCATTAAAACTGATAATGATGCCACTGAAACATTTGAAAATCATTCCTCCCCCATAGAAAGTAATTCAAAAGCAGGGGCTTCAAATAATGATGAAGTGGATATGGATTCCAAAACCTCTTCTGATTTAAAAAATGAAACTTTAAAAGCCACCCCTCAAGAAAAATTAACTCCGGTAGAAAATATAAAAAACCCCCTAAAATCTGAGGATGATTCTTCTCAAATTTCTCCCAGGGAAGAAATTACATCTGAAGAAGAATTAATCTTAGAAGAAGAACCTCCAGAACCTCAAATACCCATAGATCGTGCTGAACTTATGAAAAAATATGGTTTAAAGGATGTGGAAGAGGAGGAAGTTGATAAAGTTCTTGAAACCTATAAAGGTGGAGAAGTAAGTATTGAAGATCTGGAAAAAATTGAATTAACCCTGATGAATAAAATCAAAAAATCAGTTATGGGCATTCCTAAAATTGGAGGGACAGAAGTAATGGTTTTTTTGGATAATACTAATGAAATATCTGGGAAAATTAATATTATCTGTGAATATGCATCTAAAGGCATATTTTCCCGGTTCATGGGCGATTCTAAGGATATTAAAAATTTAAAGTTTCATATCTCGGAAATAGTCGAAATGGAAATAAGAAAAAGCTTCCGGGAATATCCTCAAATTGTGGAGAATTTTGAGATAAACATAGACATTAATTAAATTAAAAATAACTATAATTAAATATGATAATGATGAATTAATTTTATTAGTATGATTATTTATTAGGAGGAGTAGTATTGACCCGGGTTATAACCATTGCATCAGGAAAAGGTGGTGTAGGAAAGACAACCATTACTGCAAATTTAGGTGTAGCATTATCTACCTATGGTGAGAGAACTGTGGTTCTGGATGCAGATATTGCCATGGCTAATTTAGAACTTATATTAGGGATGGAAGGAAAATCAGTAACATTACACGAAGTATTGGCTGGGGAAGCATCTATAGAAGATGCAATTTATGAGGGCCCCAGCGGTGTTAGAATTGTTCCAGCAGGTATTTCTCTGGAAGGCCTAAGAAACGTTAAATTAGACCGGTTAGAAGAAACATTATCCCGACTAATAGAAGATACGGACATTCTTTTAATTGACGCTCCTGCGGGACTGGAAAAGGATGCTCTGGCTGCTCTGGCTGCTGCTGATGAATTAATTCTGGTCACCACACCGGAAGTTCCCTCCATAAGTGATGCATTAAAAACCAAAATAATTGCAACCAAATTAGGAGTAAATATTCTGGGTGTGGTAATTAACCGTGAACAACATGATAAAACTTTTTTAACTGTTGATGAAATCGAAACCATACTCGAAGTTCCAGTTATAAGTGTCATACCTGATGATCCAGAGGTAAGCCGTTCTGCTGCTTTTGGAGAGCCAATAGTTATTAAAAATCCTAAATCACAGGTAACCAATTCTATAATGAAACTTGCAGCAGACCTGGTGGGTGAACAATATCATCCTATTGAACCAGATAAGAAAGGAGTTATTACCAAGCTTATCGACGGACTTATGGGAAGAAGATAGGTTTTTTATTTTTCATTATATTTTTTTTAGTTATTCAGGTGACTTATTTGTCTGTGGAAGTTATAAGCATAGGAACCTGTAATATGGATTTTATTTTGAAGGTACCTCGCTTTGTTGAAATAGACAGTGAAATGTATATTGAAACAATTAATACTTCGCCTGGTGGATCTGCTCTTAATTTTGCTGTTAATCTATCTAGAAATGGCATTAAAACGGGATTAATAGCTCGTCTGGGAAATGATGATTATGGGAAAATAATTCTAAGCAAAGTTAGCAGGGAAAACATGGACATTTCCCGTTGCCTGACCATGAATGATCAAACCGGAATGGCATTTATAAGTGTAGATAAAGGTGGGAAAAGATCTATCTATTCCTTCATGGGAGCCAATGCAAAATTAAATCTTTTAAAAGAAGATATTGATTATATTAAATCCTCTCCCTTTACCCATTTAACTGGTGTTTACTGGGAGGTGGCTTATGATGTGGCCCAGTACGCCCCAAAACTATCCTTTTCTCCTGGATCACTTTTATCCTCCTATGGGGTGGATAAATTAAAAAGAGTGCTAAAAAAACTGAATTATTATTTTTAAATGAGAAAGAGGTTAATATTTTAACCGGGGAAAAAACTTATGAAGGTTCTCAGTTACTTCTAGAAGAAGGGGTTAGTAATGTGATTGTAACCCGGGGAAAAGAGGGAGCCATAATTTACTCCAGGGATAATACCATCTCTGCCAGTACAAAAAAAGTAAAAGCCTTAGATACAACTGGAGCGGGGGATGCTTTTGCAGCAGGATTTGTTTTTAAATGGTTAAAAGGAGAAAAAGAAGAAAAATGCCTGGAATTTGCAAACCAGTCTGCATTTAGATGTCTTAACATATTAGGGGGGATAAATTAAATTGAGAAAAAATTAGCTGCATTTTCATATGAAACCTGATTGATCTCTTTTTCATCAAAATTTTTTAATTTCATCAAGTGCACAGTTTTAGCTACTGCTAAGGGATCTGATGGTGAAGAACTGATATCACTATTTAATAGGAATTTTTCAGATCCATAATCCTCTAAAATTTTTAAAGCTTCGGGAGGGGTCATTTTTTCAGGTTGAACTGTAAGGCCCAACATAAATTCCTCTTCAATCACATCATCCACCAAACTAAAATCAACATGATCTAAAATTACTTGGCCCGGATTTATGGTTTCCTGTATAATGGATATGGTTTTAAGAGAAACTTCCTTTTTATTGCTTCGCGGTGTGTGCACAATCACCCTGGCTTTTAAATCCTCTGCTATTTTTAACTGTTTTTTAAATATATTTATTTCTTCATTTGAAGCCCTTTCAAGTCCTATTTCTCCCAAGGCCACCACCGAATCTTCTTTCAATATTTGGGGTAACTTTTTTAAAATTTTTTCATAGTCAGATGAAATACTGCGAGGGTGTATTCCCAGCGCAAGGTACAATTTTAAACCATTTTCTGCAGCCCTTTTAATGTCATTATTCATTAAACGATAAAAATGGTCGAAAACTACCTCTGAACTTGTCATTCTAAGAGGATCATGGGCACAACTTATGGCAGTGTCCACCCCGGAAATAACCATACTTTCAAAGTCTTCATAAGGCCGGGTATCGGCATGTATGTGGGCATCAATCATATCATCACCTCATAACATATAGATGGATAAAAGGATAATAATATCCTAATAGTTTTTAAGTAAGTTATGTAAAATATATTTATTCTATGTAAGGTGAATCAAATGACTGATCTGGAAAATCTTTTCAACTATTATGACTTTGTTCAGGATGATTTGAAATTTATGATTAAATCCAGGATACGATTAAATATTTTAAGCAGCATCACTGAATATCCCAAGGCCATGAAGGAAATAAAAGAAGAAAATGACCTGAGCTTTGCTGCAATTTCCAATAATATGAAAAGACTCTTAGAAGAAAACATGGTAATTAAAATCGAGGACAAGTACCTTATTTCCCAAATCGGGCTTTTGAAATTGTATTCACTAATGGACTTTCTGAAATTAATGTCCTCCACTAAAAAATTTGAAGAATTATGGCTCAATCATGACATGGGAGGGGTACCTGATTTTCTTTTGGAGGATCTGGGGGCTTTGAAAGATTCAGAGTTGATAAAAGCTAATTATAAAGATGTTTTTAAGCCATATACTGAATATTCTAAATTATTAGAAAATGCAAAAGAAATTAAAGGGGTAAGTCCATTCTTTAATCCATCAGATGTAGATCTATTTGATCAATTATCTGAAAAAGGAATAAAAATAGAATTAATACTTACCGCGGAAGTTCTGGAACAAATAGTCAAAACTTCAAAGCTAAGGGATATTTTTAAAGACCTTAAAAGGGTCATGGATAAAAATCTCAGTATGTGGGTTTATAATGATAAAATTTCAGTTGCTTTTACTGTAAGTGATAATTTCCTTTCTCTAGGCTTAATGAATGATGATGGGAGCTATGATCAAAATCGAGATTTAGTTAGTAGTTCCAATGATGCTGTAAATTGGGGTGAAAATCTATTTAATTATTACTTATCCAAATCAGAAAAACTATCGACTCGAAAAATTGCTAACTATTTATTGAAATAGGTGATTAAGTGGAATCCAATCAATTCAATAGTCTAATGGAAGAACTGCATGATGAAATTAACTTTTTATTATCTTCACATGTTAAAATAAAAATCATTTTAAGTTTGAGAGAGAACCCAAAAAAATTAAGGGAACTCAGAGAAGAAACCTCCATATCCTCTTCTACAATTATCCATAGCATAAATCAACTCGAGAAGCGTAAATTTGTAACCAAGATTTTAGATACTTATTCCTTGACATCTAAAGGTAAATTAATCTCATCAAAAATCGTTACAATGCTAAAAAATTGCGCGGTTATAAAAAAACATAAAAATTTTTTTGAATCTCATAATATTGAAGATTTTCCTAAAAACTTTTTATTAAAAATTGGACAACTAAATAATTCTATTTTGATAGAATCTACTAAGTCAAACATATCAAAACCATTTACTACTTATTCAGAACTTTTAAAGGATTCTAAAGATATTAGTGTAGTTTTACCAGTATTTTTCAGTCGCCATATGGATTTTATTAAACAAGTATTGGATAATGGAGGGGATGTAAGTTTAATCCTAAGATATGATATCTTAAAACCTCTTTTAGAGCGTACTAATATAGAAAAGACCACGGAATTTATAAAAAATGGTAAACTAAAAATTAGAACCATTAATGATAATATTCCTGTTGCATTTTTAATTAATGATCACGTATTAACTCTAGGCCTTTTTTCCCATGATGGATCCTATGATGTTTCAAAACTACTCTTAAGCCACGATAAAGAAGCCATAACTTGGGGTAAAGATCTATTTAAATACTACAAAGAAAAATCAGAAAAAATAGATATTAAAAATTTATAAATCACCATATAATGATTTTAAACTTTCAAATTCTATTTTAGATTCCTTTAAATCAGATACTATGGTGGGTATATCTTCTATAGGTATTCTTATTTGTTGGGAATCATCTCTATTACGTATGGTGAGAGTATCTGAACTTAAAGATTCATGGTCAACAGTTAAGGCAAAAGGAACACCTATCTCATCAGAACGTGCATACCTGCGCCCTATGGTTCCTGAAGAATCATATTCGGCAATGAATCCCAGCTCTCTTAAGCTATCCTTTATATCCTGAGCAAGATTTGTTAAATCTTCCTGGTTCAAAAGGGGAAAAACACTAAGTTCCACCGGGGCAATATCCGATGCAAACTGGAAATAATTTTTATCTTCCTCTTCTTTAAAACAATGGAGAAGTACGGAATAGACAATACGATCTATTCCAAAGGAAGGTTCTATTACATGAGGGAATATTTTTTCACCTCTGATGGTTTCATCCACTTCCTCAAATTGCAGGTGTTCTGGCAGAATCTGATACTTTTCTTCTAATTCCACTTCAAAAAACCCATTTTTCTGGAATGATTTTTTTATTTGTTCTGAATCAGCTTCTTCCAAAAATTTCATCAGGGCAGGGGCCTGGTTTTTAAAAGCAGGGCCAAACTTCTGCATGTTTGGTTTAGCTATAATTTTCTTAATTTTCACTGGTTCCGGATACTCTATAAAAACCTTCAGATCTTCACTGCTGTAATCACTATGGGACCTTAAATCGTAATCGGATCGGTCTGCTATTCCAATAATTTCTATCCAACCGTACCTATCAGTTTCTACTTCAACATCCCAGCAGTCTATGGCATAATGGGCCATCTCTGTGGGAAGATGTTGTCTGAATCTAAGTGCGCTATCAGGTATTCCTAATTCTCTTAAAAACTTTTGAGCAAGATATAACTGATATATAAGCATTTCACTGGATACTATTTCCTTTTCATGGGCTTCCTGGGCGGTGATGGTAATACTTTTTTTATCACCCATCTGGCTGGTAGCAGGATATAAGTTAAGCTCTTGTTCTTTTATTTTTGAAAAACGGGGATGAGACTTGTCCTGGGGGTTTATGAATATTTCTGCTTCGGCTTGAGTGAATTCACGAAGGCGAATAACACCCTGACGGGGAGATATTTCATTCCGGTAGGCCTTACCCAGCTGTACCACTCCAAAGGGCAACTTGTTACGGAAAAATCTCAAAAGGCGCTTAAATGGTATAAATATCCCCTGAGCAGTTTCAGGCCTCATATATCCTATCTTTTTACCTTTAGCTCCAATTAAGGTTTGGAACATTAAATTGTAATTCCATACCTTGTTGAGGTGACCTCCACAACGGGGACATCTTATCTTATTTTCAGATATTTTCTCGGTGAGGATTTGATTTTCTAAACCCTCCACATCCTCCCCGGTATGCTCTTCAATTACATGGTCCGCCCGGTAAACATCCATACAATCTTTACATTCGGTCATAGGATCTGTAAAGTGATCTACATGTCCTGAAGCTTTTAATGCTTCTTCGGGCATGATAGTTGGGGATTCGATTTCATAAAATCCCTCCCCTACGATGTAATAATTTCTCCACTTATTCATTATCTTATTTTTGAGAATAGCTCCCAGTGGACCATAATCTACAAATCCAGCTACTCCTGAGTAAATTTCAAATGAAGACCATATAAATCCTCTTTTTTTAGCAACATTCATGACCTGGTCATGCTTCATTAAATCATCTCCCTTAAACTATAAAATTAGAAAATTGATGGATAAACATAATAAATTAATAAATACTTCAGGGGCTTTTCAGCTCATAATCATGCTTTATCTTACTTGTTTCAGGCCTTTGTTGCCCCATATATTTACTATCTCTATCGGGATGCCCGTAAGGCTTTTGAGACGGAGAAGTCATGGTTTCAAAAACTATCTGACATACTCTCTGCCCGGGATACAGCGCCACTGGCATTTTACCAATATTGGAAATTTCAAGGGTTATTTTACCCCAAAAACCAGGATCAATGTAACCAGCAGTAACATGCATGGTAATTCCCAGCCTGCCCATGGAAGACCTACCTTCAACTCTTGCCACCAGATTTGAAGGGATTTTAACTGTTTCGTAGGTGGTAGCCAAAGCAAATTCTCCAGGATGAATAATAAAAGAACCTCCTTCTTCTATATGTATGGATTCCATGTAAGACTCAATATCGGACTTATCCATAGGATCAATACAGGGCTTTCTTATTATTCTAAAACCTTTAAATTCACTACCTATTCTTAGATCTACTGAAGAAGGCTGTATTTGTCTTTCTGGATCTTTTAAAGGATCAATAATTATTAATTCTTCTTCTAAATATTTTTTGATATCTATGTCACTAAGAATCGCCATTTATTACCATCTCTTCTTTTTTTATTTCTATCTGGGAAAGGTGACTGACATGGTGAGGTATACCACAACTGTTCCCCACCCCGATTATTAAGATACGAGAACCTTCAGGAGATCTTTTAATGGAATTTTCTAAAGTTTTTAAGGCTTTTGCTGCACTATCTCTGATTTTTTTGGTCATAGGACTTATGGCCTCTTCTGGGCTCATTTTAACGATAATAGCATCCATTTTAAGCCCTCTGGAAATAGATTTTTCTTCAATAAACCACTTATCTGTGCCAGGTCCTCCTATTACCACTCCTATACCTTCCGCAACTGTACCTGTTTTTTCGCCTTCCATTTTTATAGCAGCATCAATAGATATGATTCTATCAATTTTGTTTTTATCTATTATCCTGGATGAAATTTTTCCCACTTTACCAATCCGGGCACCAGGCCCTCTAGCCCTTATTATAGTTAAATTCCTGCCTTGAAAATCTCCTTGAAACATTATCATGTCGTCAATTTCTTTTAAATTTTTATTTTCATGGCCTTGCATCATTAAACTGGCCACTAAAGGCCCTAATCCATCTCCAATAGGTTTACCTTCTGAAAAACTTTTCACACTTTCATACTGTGATTTAACCAGCCTTAAAATTATAGGAAGGTTCATTTGAAGGCTTAAAAGTAGTTGCAAATTACCTGTTTTACGGGATAGTTCTAAATTATGGCGCACCAACTTAAAAACGCTATTAAGACCAATAGTAGCTTTTAAAGCCATTATAATATTGGATTTTATTTCCAAATCAGCTTCAGGAGCTATTATGTTGACCATTTCATGAAAACGTTCTTCTCCCAATTCTAAAATCTGGTCAAATTTTTTCACTATACCTGCCGGATCCATACCTGCGGGGGGGATTATGAAGAATTGTATAAAATTTTCCACTGATTCTTGAGGATCTAGAGGGGGATTACCTTCTTTCTGGGAGGTATTTATTAAAATTTTTTTAGATTGAGTAACCATTTCCTCCAGTTCCCGGACTATTTTGCTAACTGAAGAAATCATACGTATTCTCATTAACCAGGGAAAAATTAGAATTAGTAGAACCAAACCCATGATGGCCAGTATATTTAAGGTGGTATCTCCGAAAATCATTTTATCTCTGACCCATCTTAATTTTTATTCTTCTTAAAAGCCCGGTTAAGGTGTGTGCTTCCCTTGCGGTAATGAAGGACCTACCTATAATATTTTTAAATGCCCTATTCGCGGTTTTTATTTTATGGGGAGGTAAATCAACGTTTTTAACAATTTTATCCATTTCACCCAGGAGGTAATTTTTTTCCACTAGGGAAGCTTCCTCCAATCCTTCCACATCAAATTCATAGAGGTTTTTAAATAACTCATAAAAAATTATGGCAGCAGCATGGGATATATTCATCACCGGATAGGAGGGATGGGCAGGTATGCTCACTGTAATATCACATAGTTCCAGCTCCTCATTGGATAAACCATTACCTTCTCTTCCAAATAAAAATGCAATTTTGCCTTTGGAATTAATACTCTGCACCATTTTTTCAGGTTTAAGAGGTATTCTGGATAACCGGTAACTTCCACCAGGCATTCCAGTGGTGCCGACCACAAAATCAATGGGAACTTCCTCTAAAAATTCCCCTAATGAATCAAATTTAAGGGAATTATTTACAATATCACGGCCGTGGCTGGCCTGGAAGTAGGCTTCATTGGCTAATTTGCAGGGATTTATTAATATAAGATTTTGCAAGGCAAAATTTTTCATGGCTCTGGCTAAAAATCCAATATTTCCCGGGGTTTCTGCTTCCACAAATACCACATAGATATTATCTAAAAATGTCTGGTATTCCATTTTATCTAAAATTAATTTTTTTTTAAAATATTAATTTTCAGTCATCCTGGGGGCCATTATAAGCCATATCCAATAATTCCAGGATATTCATAACTTTTATATGTCCTAAACCCTCTTTTTGAAGGGTATCCTGAATATGATACTGGCAGAACGGACAGATACTTATCACTGCATCCACATTTAATTTTTTAATCATTTCTGCCTTTTTTTTACCTAATTTATAGGCAAGTTCCGGACGGCCGGATTTAACTCCTCCCCCAGCACCGCAGCACTGATTTGGCTCTTCCATTTCAACAAATTCTAATCCTTTAATTTTTTTCAAAATTTCCCGTGGTTCTCTGGTTATTCCCTGGCTACGTGAAAGGTGGCAAGGGTCGTGATAGGTAACACGCATCGCCACGGGATGCATCTTCTCAGTATCCAGATTTTCAATGAGAAATTCACTGATATCCACCACATTAAAGTTTACCCCATATCGAGGATAATCCTTTTTGAGGGTGGCACCACAGCCGGCACAAACAGTTATAATAGTGTCGTAGTCCAGGAAAACTTCCTGGTTATGCTTTACCAGCTTTTCCACCACATCTAATTGTCCAGTTCTAATTAATGGAGATCCACAGCACACCTGCTCTTCTGGAACAATTATATCAATATTATTCTCTTTTAGAACATTTAATAATGCAAAACCAACTTCCGGAATCCGGTAATCCACCATGCAACCGGTGAAAAATGCTACTTTAGATTCAGATTCATCATCTTCTTTAAATTTATTCACAGCTTCTATAAAGCCTTCCACAGGAGGATCAATTGATCGTCCGGTTTCATCCACTAGTTTTTTAACTGCCTGGTGAGCATCCAGAGGTCCAATTTTTTTCTGGTAGGCCAGTGCCCTCAATTTTTCAATAGCATCTCCGGGTATGCTGACTTCCTTGGGACAAACTTCGGCACACTTACCACAAGTGGTACAATCATACAATCCTTCCATTAAGGCTATATTTTCCCTATTATCATAATCACGAGGGTCTAAGGCAAATTTAGATAGATAACGCATGAAATAAGGCCCGGCATATTCTTCACTCTCCTTTATAATGGGACAGGCAGATAAGCAGGAAAAGCATTCAATACAACCTCTTAACTTTTTACTATCGGCTGAATCTGCAGGGGAAATTAATTCCGGACAAGAAGTTCCATCACAACCTCGATCTAAGAACAAACTCATTTTATGAACTTTTTCTTCTACTTCACTTCGATCTATAATCAGATCTTTAATAACTGGAAAATCCAATGGTTCCAGCAAGGCATCATCTTCAATTTCGGCTTTACAGGCCAGCACCACATTTTTATTCATTTTTATTGCACAAGAACCACATTGACCTGCCCTACAAGAACTCCTGAATGCGATATTCGCCTCATATTTTTCATTAATTTGATTTAAAGCATCCAGGACCTTCATTTTTTCTTTTTTATCAATTTCATATGTTTCAATATAGGGGTCCTGGTCATCTCCAGAGTCAAATCTCAAAACCTTGATTTTAATCATTTTTATCTCCATCTGGCAAGTTTCCTAAAAAAAATTAATATTCTCTACAAATCAATTAATTATATTCTTAATATTTTAATTATACGGAAATTTAATTTTAATTATTCATTAATTATTTAAATCAATGATTACTTATTTTACGGATTTATTTTAAGCTCTAAAGGTATTAGTTTGAGTATTAAAATAATTTAGAATAAGTTTAAATTTAATTATTATTAGGGGCTGATATAATATAAAGATTAACCCCTTCTCTGGATTTTCAAATTTTTAGACTGGTGAAAATGTCAGCTTATGATTCATATGGACGCCTGGAATCCTACTTAAAAAAAGTAGAAGATGAAACATCAAAAGAGGTAAAAATCGTTGAAAGTAGAGACCTTGGAATAGAAGGCATGCTATCTGCTTTTAGATATAATCCTGATTCTATCATAATAATTATTAAAGCAGGGGTAGATAGATCCAAAAAAGACCTGATTAGATCTATTGCTCATGAAGCTACCCACGGGGTTTTAATTTTCAAAATGGGGTACTGTCGCCTGGATTTTAAACAGGAAGTTCCTGACCAAATCATAAAAAATGCCCGGCTACTTTTTACCATGCTGGATGATATTGTGGTTAATAAGATTATTCAGGATAATGGATTTTCTCCCTTTGGTTCAGAATACATTCCCTCGGTTAAAAGAGAAATAAAAGCAGCACTTAATGGTGAGAACATATATCTTAATTATTCCCGGGATGTGGTTTTTGACCAGATTTTAATGATTTCACGCTATGTTATTGCCTGGGCATTTTTAGAGTATTATAATAAGCTGGAAAATCACCACCAGGAAATATTGGATGAATTTTTAAGGGCATTCCAGAAAAGCTTTGCCCATGATTATAAATTAGCCAATAAAATTACCAGAATTATTTCAAAACATGATATTTTTAATCCAGAAGGACATAAACGGATTATATTTGAAATATTAAGCCTGTGGGGATGGCAGGAAACTTTAAATATTAAATGCCCTCTGTAAATACATAAATTCTAATCTAAATTTTCTTACTTTTTTTCAAAATAGTAATATTTATAATAATTAATAAATACAAATAACAAAAAGATTTAATTAGGCTAAAACTAAATCCTAAAAAAGAATAAAATCAGTTGATATTTTAGAATTTATTCAGGCCAGGTTATGGGGAGTATGGAGTCAGAATGGAATTCAAATATTTCAATTAAGGAATATGAAGTGTGTACTAGAATTCAAATATTTTAATTAACTGAAATAACTACGAATCTAGAAATATGAGGCAGTTATGGTGAACATGTCTATTTTAATTTATTATAGTTGGTGAACTCAAATGGACCCTAAACAACTTGTCAATGGAAAAAATGGAGAAAAACTTTTTCTACTGGGTAATGAAGCCGCAGTTAGAGGTGCACTGGAATCTGGTGTTTCAATTGCTGCTACTTATCCGGGAACCCCATCTTCAGAAATTGGGAATGAATTATCAAAAATAGCTAAAGAAGCAGGTTTGTATTTTGAATTTTCTATAAATGAAAAAGTAGCTTTAGAAGTTGCTGCTGCTGCTGCTGCATCCGGAGTACGATCCTTCACTTTCATGAAACATGTGGGAGTTAATGTAGCATCGGATTCACTGATGAGTGCAGTTTATACGGGAGTAAGGGGAGGGATGGTAATTTTAGTGGCAGATGAACCATCCATGTTCTCTTCCCAGAATGAACAGGATACTCGTCATTATAATCGACTGGCTAATTTCCCATTACTGGAACCTTCCAATCCCCATGAAATTAAAGAATTCATTAAATATGGTTTTGAATTATCAGAAAAATTCCAGATACCTGTTCTAATTCGTACCACTACCCGAACTTCTCATATGAGGGGAATTGTGGAACTGGGGCATTTATCCAAACCTTCTAAAAAAGGATATTTTATTAAAAACCCTTCTCAATTTGTACCAGTACCTTCCACCGCCAGGGTAATGCACCAAAAACTGGTTGAAAAAATGGATACCATAAAAGATGAGGTAAATTCCTCTGACCTTAATAGAATTTACAACAATAAAAAAACCTCCCCTATGGGGATAATCTCCAGTGGGAGTGCTTTTAATTATGTCATGGATGTCATAAATGGCAACAATCTTGATATCCCGGTTTTAAAACTGGGATTCAGTTATCCCTTCCCTGAAGAAAAGGTTCTGGAATTTATGGAAAATCTGGATGCTATTCTGGTGGTGGAAGAAGTTGATCCCATTATGGAAAAAGAAATACTTTCCATCCTGGGCCAAAGAGGAATCAAAAAAACGGTTCATGGTAAACTGGACAAAACATTGCCTCTTATTTATGAATTCAATCCAGATATTGTGGCGGGATCCTTAAAAAAACTGGGGGACTATCCTCTTAAATCCGAAAACAAGGATAATTTATCCTCAACTATGCAGCTACCTAATCGCCCACCTACTTTATGTGCCGGCTGCCCCCATCGTGCAGCATATTATGCCATTATAAAAGCCCGGGAAAATCTGGGCATAGAGGAAGATGATATGATATTCCCTACTGATATCGGATGTTATACCCTGGGAATAGAGTCACCCTATAATGCGGGGGACTATTTACTGTCTATGGGTTCGGGCATAGGGGCCAGCTGCGGTTTTTCCCGGGCAACTGATCAAAAAATAGTGAGCTTTATTGGTGATTCTACTTTCTTCCATGCCGGAATCCCTCCTCTTGTAAACGCAGTTCATAATAAGCATAACTTTGTTTTAACAGTACTGGACAATCGTACCACGGCCATGACCGGCGGACAACCCCACCCGGGACTTCCAGTTGATGGTATGGGAGAAGTGGCCCCGGAAATTTCTATAGAAAAAATAGCTGCTGCTGCCGGTGCCGACCTGGTGGAAACTATTAATCCTCTAAATCTTAAAAATAGTATTCCTATTTTTGAAAAAGCTATTCAAAATCAGGGTGTTAGTGTAGTAATTTCTAAGTATCCCTGCATGTTAATTAAAGGCATTAAAAAGCCTAAAAAACTATTTTTAACCATTGATACAGAAAAGTGCGATGATTGTCTGGAATGTGTTAGTCAGCTAAGCTGCCCAGCCATATTCAAGACGGAAGATGGTTCTATAAAAATAGATAATTTTCAGTGTAGAGGGTGTACCATATGTTTACAAATGTGTCCTCAAAAAGCAATCCGGGGAAAGAGGTGATTTGGTGAGGTTAAACAGTCAGGATTCTTATAAAATTTATATATCCGGGGTGGGTGGACAGGGAATTATAAAGTCCTCCATTATCCTGGGCGAAGCAGCCATAGAGAGTGGTTTAAATGTGGTGATGAGTGAAATACATGGAATGGCACAAAGGGGAGGTGTAGTTTTCACCGAACTAAAACTGGGGAATGCCCAAAGTTCCATAATAGAAGAAGGACAGGCAGACCTTTTAATATCATTTGAACCAATGGAAGCAGTTAGGGTAATGAACAAGTCCAGTAAAGAAACTAATTTTGTTGTAAACACTGCCCCCATCATGCCTTTTAATATATCTAACAGTGAATTTCCTTATCCTAAGCTGGAAGATATCTTAACAGAATTGAAATCTAATTCAAATTCTTTATTTGCCTTTAATGCTGAAAAGATTGCAGAAGAATCCGGGAATATTCTGGCCATGAACATGGTAATGCTGGGAGCAGCAGCTGCCATTGAAGGGTTTCCTATAAAAAAAGAAAGCTTAATAAAAGCTATGGATGAAAATTTACCTCCTAATTCTCTGGACATTAACCATAAAGCCTTTGAAATGGGATATAAGCAGGTTAAATCCCGGAAATAAAAGAAAACATATTATTTTTTTTCATCCTGAACTTTAGTCCAGGACGAAAATATTTTTTTTAATTAAAAAATTCTATTTTTTTCACAATTAAAGATTATAGACTTCTTCTGGAGATAAAACAGTTGCATTAGCTTTTTTAAGCGTTTTTAACCCTTCCTCAATATTTTCAGTTCTAATAACTACGATTGCATTGTCTGTTTTTTTTTCAACAAAAGCGTAGATGTATTCCACATTAATATCTGCCTGATGAAGAATATCCAGAATACCATCCAAACCTCCTGGTTTATCCGGTACTTCCACGGCAATTACATCATTCACTTTCACTACAAACTGATTTTTTACCAGAATAGTACGAGCTTTATCTACTTCTGGAACTATTAATCTTAAAATCCCAAATTCAGAAGTATCAGCAATGGAAAGTGCTCTGATATTTATCTTCGATTGGGATAGAACATTTATAGCTTTTTTTAATCTTCCTTTTTTGTTTTCCAGAAATATGGATATTTGCTTCAATTTCATAGTATCCTCTCCACAATCATACAACTCAATCAAAATTACGTTTGTCTATAACTCTCACTGCTTTTCCTTCACTTCGAGGAAGGCTTTCTGGTTCTACCAGAGTAACATTAACCCTCAACCCTATTTCGCTGTGTATACGTTTTTCAATCATTTTTTTAACTTCTTCCACATGCTTTACTTCATCAGAAAACAAAATAGGAGAAGCTTCTACCTGCACTTCTAATTCATCCAGGTGATGGGGGCGGGTTACAATTATCTGGTAGTGGGGATCCAGGCCTTCAATTTTTAATAGAGCTCTTTCAATCTGGGAGGGGAATACAATAACCCCTCGTATTTTTAACATATCATCGGTACGGCCGGTTATCCTATCCATTCTAACCATGGTTCTTCCACAGCCACATTTTTCATAGCGCAGTGCAGTAATATCTTTGGTTCTAAAACGAATTATGGGCATTCCCTCCCGGGTAAGGGTGGTTAAAACCAACTCTCCTTTTTTTCCTTCCCCTAAAACTTCCCGGGTTTTGGGGTCGATAATCTCCGGGTAGAAATGGTCTTCAAAGATATGAAGCCCGCTTTTTTCAGGACACTCCTGGGCTACTCCCGGACCAATGATTTCGGTAAGCCCATAAATATTCAGGGCAATTAGACCCAGTCTTTTTTCTATTTCATCCCTCATCTCTTCAGTCCACATTTCCGCACCAAAAACGCCGGATTTCAGATTCAAATCCTTAATATCCACACCTTGCTTTTCCAGCACCTCTCCCAGGTATAGGGCATAAGATGGGGTGCAGGTTATTACACTGGTTTTAAAGTCCTGCAGGATTTCAACCTGTCTCTGGGTATTGCCGGCTGAAATAGGAATTACTGTTGCACCTACCTGCTGGGCACCATAGTGTACTCCTAAACCTCCCGTGAAAAGTCCGTAACCATAGCAATTTTGTATGCGGTCTGATTTTTCAGCTAGTGCCATATTTAAAGCTCTGGCCATCACTTCTCCCCATATTTCAAGATCTTTTTTGGTATAACCAGAAACAGTAGGCTTTCCAGTTGTACCAGAGGAGGTATGCACTTCCACTATATCTTCCTCAGGCACAGCAAACATGCCAAAGGGATAAGCATCTCTTAAATCTGTTTTGGTAGTAAATGGCAATTTTTCCAGATCACCTAAACTTTGAATATCTTCTGGTCTTATACCTGCCTTTTTGAATCTTTCCTGGTAGAAGGGCACCTTTTCATAGGCAGTGCTGACAATTTCTTTTAGTCGCTCTAGCTGTAACCTTTCTTTGTCTTCTTTAGACATGCATTCGGCTTCTTTATTCCAAATCATGTTATCTTCCTTTTAGTGGTACACATATAGTATTCCAAATCATTTTTGATATTTTCTTATTTATCTTTGAACAATAAAAAGTAGCATGTGCCTGATAAAAAAAATTTGCTAAGCGATTCATCTAAATGTATAAATTTCCCAGGGATTTAGATGGATTAAATCTTTTTATCTTCAATCTTATAATCCTACCTTCTGGCAGGATACTGGTTTATATTATTAATAGGTTGTGGTTGGGCTTCATACCACAATTTATAATATAAGGGGATAATTACTTAAATTTAATAATTATAATGAGGTCTCTGTTCCTGCTAATAGGATTTATTAATAAATCAGGGATTTTTTAAAGTTAAATTATAATTGGGTGGTATGAAATGGATATATTGATTCTCAGTATTGTGATATTATTATATTTTTTAATTATAGGCTATGTGGGCTATGTGGCTTGGAGAGGAACTAAAACTTCGGAAGACTATATGGTAGCTGGACGTAAAACACATCCTTATATTATGGCTTTAAGTTACGGAGCTACTTTTATAAGTACGGCTGCCATTGTAGGATTTGGTGGAATTGCAGGCCAGTTTGGTATGGGGATTTTATGGCTGGTATTTTTAAATATCATCGTGGGTATTTTCATCGCTTTTGTTCTTTTTGGTAAAAGAACCAGAAAAATGGGGCATAATATGGGTTCTCTTACATTTCCTGAGTTTCTGGGACGTAGATTTAATTGTAAATTTATTCAGTACTTTGCCGGGTTGATAATATTTTTTGCCATGCCCTTATATGCGTCGGTGGTTCTGATTGGGGCGGCTAGATTCATTGAAACAACTATAAAGATAGATTTTAATCTTGCTCTTTTAATCATGGCCATTATAGTTGCTGCCTATGTGGTTTTAGGAGGAATTAAAGGAGTAATGTATACCGATGCCCTGCAGGGTTCCATAATGTTTTTAGGCATGTTATTTTTGCTGGTGACTACTTATTATCTATTAGGGGGAGTAAACACTGCCAACCAGTCTTTAACTAATCTGGCACCATTGGTACCGGCCCAGGTAAGTGCAGTGGGGGGAACCGGGTGGACGTCTTTTCCAGTGCTGGGAAGTCCCTGGTGGTGGACCCTGGTATCCACCATCATACTGGGGGTGGGAATAGGGGTCCTGGCCCAACCACAACTGGCTGTAAGATTCATGACGGTTAAATCGAATCGGGAATTAAACCGGGCTGTTCTGGTAGGTGGTTTATTTATATTTATCATGACCGGCACGGCTTATATTGTAGGATCCCTATCTAATGTCTATTTCTTCCAGCAAACAGGACAAATAGCTGTCCAGGTGGTAGAAGGCAATATCGACCGTATAATTCCAATATTTATTAATCAGGCCATGCCGGAATGGTTCACCTATATTTTCATGCTGACCCTGCTTTCTGCAGCCATGTCCACTTTGAGTTCTCAGTTTCATGTCCAGGGAACTTCCATCGGCCGTGATGTTTATGAGACAATATTAAGCAAAACCGGAGATAGATCCATATTAATAACCAGAATAGGAATTCTATTTTCAGTAATAATTGCCCTGGTTTTGGGATACCTGCTCCCGGGAAGTATTATAGCATTGGGAACCTCCCTATTTTTTGGCATATGTGCTGCCGCATTTTTATCAGTCTTTGTATGTGGATTGTTCTGGAAAAGAACCACCCGGGCAGGAGCCATTGCGGGAATGTTGGCAGGAACCATAACCAGCCTTTTCTGGCTATTTTTTATTTACAAAAAAACAGCTGCTTCTCTGGGAATATCCCAAGCCCTTACTGGACAGGACATACTCTTAACTAACATGCCCTGGCCGGTGGTTGATCCTATTGTGGTTGCAGTGCCCCTGGCATTTGTGGTAACCATAGTGGTTAGCCTACTTAGCAAACCACCTGAACCAAAATATCTGGATAAATGTTTTGAGGGGGTTTAATTCCCTCGGGGATTAAACTTCAAATTTTTCAGGAATCTATTTTTACAAACTTACCACCAGGACCCCCTATACATAAAACCGGTTTTGGTAAAAAAATTAGTTAACTAAATATATTATTAATGATTAAATATTAAAAATACTTACAAAAAAATCCTTTTTATCCTTATAGGGTTAAGATGGCTTTCTGAGAAATATGGAGGTGTTTTAAGTGGAAGTTTTAGGAATACCGGATCCCTGGGTGTGGGGTGCTTATATTTTATGCATTCTGGCCGTAATTTTATGTGTAATCTATGGAATTTTAAACTGGAATAAAGGCGGAGAAGATGAAGAAGAACAAATAAAAGAAGAATTAGAATGGGAAAAAAAAGAAAGAGAAATGGAAGAAGAGGAACTTGGATTCTAATTTGTTACTAAATAATTAATCCCTGAAGGTGTTGGTTGTGATTATATGAATGTAATGCTTTTAACGATAATTACATTGATTTATCTTATTTTAGTGGCTTATACTGGTTATGTTGCCTGGAAACGTACTAAGTCCGCAGAAGACTATATGGTGGCTGGTCGAACCACCCATCCCTATATAATGGCCATGAGTTATGGGGCTACTTTTATCAGTACCGCCGCTATTGTTGGTTTTGGAGGAGTAGCTGGAATTTACGGAATGGGCCTTTTATGGCTAACGGTTTTGAATATACTGGTAGGAATTTTCATCGCCTTTGTTTTATTTGGTAAAAGGACCCGGAAAATGGGACATAATTTAAGTGCCCTTACCTTCCCTGAGTTCCTTTCCCGACGTTATAATAGTAAATTTATTCAGTATTTTTCCGGGCTGGTGGTCTTCCTGGGGATGCCTCTTTATGCCTCGGTGGTACTTATCGGAATGGCCCGTTTTGTAGAAACTACATTAAATATTGATTATACTATTGCTTTACTGGCAATGGCTCTAATAGTGGCTGTATATGTTATATTTGGAGGAATTAAGGGGGTAATGTATACGGATGCCCTGCAGGGAACCATCATGTTTTTTGGTATGATCTTCCTTCTATTTGGAATATATTATTTGCTGGGAGGAGTTACAGAGGCCCATCAGGCCCTAACCAATATGGCACCTTTAATGCCTGCTGAAGCAGTTCAAACCGGGGCCACTGGATGGACCAGCATGCCTTCTTTAGGAAGCCCTTTCTGGTGGACACTGGTATCAACCTTGATACTGGGAGTTGGTATTGGAGTATTATCCCAACCACAACTGGCAGTGCGGTTCATGACAGTTAAATCCAACCGGGAATTAAATCGAGCAGTGCTTGTGGGAGGTTTGTTCATATTTTTAATGACCGGAACTGCTTTTATTGTTGGGGCACTTTCCAATGTTTATTTCCTCCAAAGCACGGGGCAAATTGCTATTCAAGCTGCGGGTGGAAATGCTGATAAAATAATTCCATTATTTATTACCACGGCCATGCCTTTGTGGTTTGCATATATCTTCATGGTAACCCTGCTGTCTGCGGCCATGTCCACTTTGAGTTCTCAGTTTCATGTGCAGGGAACTGCAATTGGAAGAGATGTCTATGAAACGATCTTCAGGGTTAAAGGTGGCTCTACAGTACTTATTGCCCGGGGAGCCATTGCTCTAGCAGTTATAATTGCAGTTATTTTAGGTTTCATACTTCCGGGCAATATAATTGCGGTGGGCACTGCTTTATGGTTCAGTTTAACTGCAGCAGCATTTCTATCCATGTATGTGGTGGCTCTCTTTTGGAAACGTTCCACCCGCTGGGGTGCTATTGCCGGTATGGTGGTGGGAACACTGGTTAGTTCCTTCTGGTTATTATTTGTTTTCAAAAAAACATCTGAGGCGTTAGGGATTTCCCAATTACTTTTTGGAACCCCTACATTAATTAGTTCAGCTCCATGGCCTGCGGTGGATCCTATTGTTATAGGATTACCTGTAGCTGCAATTTTAACTATTGTGGTGAGCTTAATTACTCAACCACCAAGCGAAGAACATCTGGAAAAGTGTTTTGAAGGCACCTGATCTTCAAAATATCTATTTATTTTTTTTTTGGATTTTAATAAAAAATATAAATATTTTGCAGTACAAAATAAATTTAGGTGATAAAATGAGGATTGTGGAAGAAATCGTAGGTAAAGAAGTTCTGGATAATTCAGCTACCATTATAGGGAAAGTTAAGGATGTGGAAATGGACCTGGAAACAAAAACCATAGAAGCGTTAGTATTAGGTAAAGGGGGAATATCTGAAGGTTTAGGTCTTTCAAAAGGTGAAACCATTGTCCCTTATGATATGGTAAAAAAAATAGGGGATAAAATTTTACTAAAAAGCGGTGGGGAATAATCAATTAATGCAAAAAATATCATTATTCGTATTCAAAAAAACAAGTATAGATGGGGTTTTTTATGGAGCTAACAGGAATATGTAATATTTGCGGCAAAGCCGCAAAAATGCATACCTGTTCTATCTGTGGAACTTCTGTTTGCTCTCAATGTTACTACTTAGATCCCGGAGTATGTGTTATATGCAAAAAACGATTGAAACTAAAAAAAAAATTTTGATTGATTTACTAAAAAAAAATGAAGTAGTAAAATCTGGTAAATTTGTTTTAGCTTCTGGAAAAGAAAGTGATTACTACGTGGATATGAAAAAGGCCATCACCGAACCAGAAATCCTGAAAACTATTGCTGAAATCATCTCTGAAACAATTCATAAGGATAATATAAATAAAATTGCCGGTCCAGCTTTAGGTGCTGTTCCTATTGCAACTGCTTTAGCCCTGGAATCTAAAAAACCATTATTAATGATACGTAAAGAAAAAAAAGGTTACGGCACATCAAAATTAATTGAAGGGGAATTAAAAAAAGGGGATCAGGTGGTGGTAGTGGAAGATGTTACCACTACTGGCAATTCATTATTAAAGGCCATAAACGCCATCCATGAAAATGGAGGAATCGTCAAAAGAGCATTTGTGGTTGTTGATAGGTTAGAGGGTGCTAAAAATAATTTAAAAAATCATGATATTGAATTGGAGCCATTACTGCTGGTTAGTGAATTTTTAGATAAATGATTTCCTTTTTAGTATTACTGATAATAGTTTTATTTTCCGCATCTAAAGATTCTTCATTCCTTCAGATGTTTAACCAGATGCCCTAATTCATTACCAATGATTTTCATTCCCATTTTAACTGCATTTGGAGAACCAGGCAATGCTATAATTAAACAACGTTTATAGATACCTGCAGTGGCCCGGCTAAGAATTGCGCCGGCACCTAACTCCTTATAGGTTTCATAACGGAAAATTTCCCCAAAACCAGTAAGTTCTTTTTCAAATAAACCCTGCAGGGTTTCAACAGTTATATCCCTACTTCCAATACCTGTACCTCCAGTGGTGATAATTATCCTGGTATTGAAATCTGATATCATAACTTCCAGTGTTTCTAAAAGTATTTTAGAGTCATCGGGTATTATTTCATAGGCAACAACCTTATACTTTTCATTCAATTTATCCACCAGAAACTCACCAGAAATATCATGATTTTTCTTTTGTAAGGATTCCTGGTAGCGGGAATCACTTAAAGTTATAACTCCACATTTAATATTGGAGGGACTACTTTGCCTGTGTTCTTCCATACTTCTACTCTTCATATCCTGACCTCAAAAAAATACTTATACTAACCGGCCCTTAACCCCTTCGAAGTTAAGGGGTGTTTTATTTTAAGTTATAAATATATATTTAATAGGGCTATAAAAAAATATCCAATTAATTTTAATATATGGATTTACAAAAACGAATCTTAATAATCATGAAAACCCACAAGGTAGGGAGCAAAATTGGATGGGAGGCGGTTCCTTTTCCAATTTAAGCCAAAGCTATAATTATAATAATTTAGCACCCTACCTCATTTAAATTATATGTAATTTAATCCTTAAATAGTTTTTCAAATTTTTATATGATGATTAAGGAGCTTTAAAAATGCGAAAAAAACCTTATAAATTATCTTTAATAAAATCAAGCTGATAATATTACTGAAAAACCAGGGATACAAAAGAAGTGATGTGATGTTTAAAAAAAATCTGGTACTTGATGCCTCTGCATTTATTGGAGGATATGTTCCTGAAAAAGAATGCAATTTTACTGTATCTGAAATTACAGATGAAGTTAAAGACCTGAAATCTTTAATGATAATGGAAAGAGCAATTAAGGAAGGTAATCTCATTATCGATCAACCGGATGAGGAAGATGTACTAAAGGTAGAATCTTCTATAAAAAACTCAGGAGATAATTTAAGACTCTCTAATCCAGATAAAAAAATTTTAGCTCTGGCATTATCCATTAAAAAAAGAAAAGGTAATGTGAATGTCATAACTGATGACTACTCCATTCAAAATGCACTCAAAATTTTAGGAATACCCTTTAGAAGCATATTAACTCCGGGAATTAGCGAGGTTTATAACTGGAAAAAAATTTGCAGAGGATGTAAAAAGAAATTCTCTGAGAATTATCTTGAAGATGAATGTGATATATGTGGCTCACCCATCCATAAAAAAAGATTCAAATCCTCTAAAATGAAAAAAAAGTCATGATTTTTTACATCTTTTTTAAAATGGAATTTTCCCATCCTTAATTATTAAATCATAAAAAAGGGCCTTCAGGATAACAACAAATTATAAACTATTAATCCATCTAACGATTATTTATGAGAATTGGTGTTGTGGTTCATGGCCCTCATATTGTAGACTCCGGGTATGCATTGAAAATCATCAAGTTACTGCAGGGCTATGGTGAGGTGAAAGCCAGGTTGGGAGGTACCATGGGAAGGACTGCTGTACATGACGCCCATCTGGAAAATATAATTGATATATCTTCTAAGAGGCTTCCCAGCGCATCGGTGGATAAATTTCATGATGAGGGTTATGATGTTCTGTTTTTGATTAATTATGGGAAATCCAGCATAACCGGCCATGGATTCGGATATAAAGTTTTTAAAAGGTCCCGGACAAAAACTGCTTTAATTCAGATAGAAAGACCAGGTGAAGCTGACGGTAGTGTTATTCCCTGGAGAAAATCATTAAGGCCTCTGGCCAGAGAAATTGCCTCTAAAATGGAACTAAAACTGGTCCTTCCCTCCCGGATAATAAAAGAAATATTTCATGAGGGAACTGATTGCGGGCATCAACAGGGATCTAAAACATATCGAAAGCTGGTGGGTGTTGCTCCTGATGAAAATATATTTTTAAATGGTATTGTGGTGGGTAAATCAACCTCAGATGAGGTTATCCTGGTTAGTGAAAATGGAACGCTAACTGGAATAATTGGAGGTGAAATAAAGCCCCATGGAGTAGAAAAATTGGGAAATATTGATCTTAATGAAGCAGTAGTTAAAACTGGACTGTTAAGGAGATCCAATGTAATTCCCCGGATTATTGAATCATCTTCTAATAACTCTAAAATGAATATTTCTTTTTTAAACCATGCAGCAGAAGATGTTTATCTATTAAAAAATGCAGATTATGTGGTAACGGTAGGGGATGATACCACCCTGGTAGCGGCCGATATACTTTACCGATTTAATGTACCTATTATTGGTATTACTGATGGGGATCTTGACCAGGTAGTTGAAAATGGATTTAAAACTTCGGGATCAATGATTATTGAGCTTGAAAGTGGTTGGGATGATATAGTAGGAGAAAAAATATTTTTTGAGCTTTTTAAAGGTAAGCAGACGCTGGAAATCGATGATATCGAAAATTTTAAAAGGGAAATATTACACATTATTAATAATACAGCAGCTAAATATTATATAAAACAAACTTTAGACAGTTGAGGTGTAGAATTGGATTTAGACCATCTTGTTAATTCTATTATAAATTACGAAGGGGTAACACGCAAAAAACCGATAAAGGAACTTACCACTATCCTTCATGATGTATACAATGTAGCAGGGAATACTTTACTTGGTTTTGGGGATGATGCTTCTGCCATAGACATTGGCAATGAAAATTTACTTCTTTTAGCTGCCGATGGGATGTGGGGGAAACTTATGGCTGCTGATCCTTACTGGGCGGGTTATTGTTCTGTACTGGTAAATGTAAATGATATTGCGGCCATGGGTGGTAAACCGGTGGGAATGGTCAATATTCTCTCCATTGCAAATAAGGATACCTGTAATGAAATTATGAGAGGCATAAAAGACGGTGCAGAAAAATTTGGAGTTCCCATGGTAGGGGGGCATGTTCACCCTGATACTCCCTATGATGCCCTTGACGTTTCTATAGCCGGGATTACCACCAGGGATGCACTAATTAATAGCTTTGATGCTCAGGTAGGGGATAAGGTGATAGTAGCCATTGATTTAGATGGAAAACAACACCCTAAATTCACCCTTAATTGGGATACCACTACTCATAAAGATAAAAAACTGGTCCAATCTCAGATAGAAGTAATGCATAAAATTGCCCTGGAAAATCTGGTTACTTCAGGAAAAGATATCAGTAATCCTGGAATACTGGGCACTTTAGGAATGTTACTGGAATCATCACAAAAGGGCGCCCGGGTGGAACTGGAAAAAATCCCTCGCAACCCTTCAGTAAATTGGGAAGAATGGCTAAAATCATATCCTGGATCTGGCTTTGTTCTTACAGCTCCTGATTCCAGGGTAAATAGATGTATTGAACTTTTAGAAGAGGTCAATATAACTGCAAAGGTGGTGGGGGATATAATTAAGGATAAAAAACTTATTTTAACCTACAAAAACCAGGAAAAAATTGTTTTTGATCAGGATAAAAACCTTATAATGGGCTAAAATTTCTTTCCAGGATGTGAGGAGATTAAATGTGGGTAAATGTCAATGGCAAAAAAGTGGAGCTCCCTGAAGGGTCAACTATCAGGGACGCAATAAAAATTTCCAATGCTCCTTATAGAGAGGGTAGTGTTTTAGGGGTAATAAAGGGCAAGGAAGAATTTGAAAAAAATATTAATAAATACAAAATTCGGACTGATAAAGGAAGTATAATCTTGGAAATGCTCCCTGATGAAAATGCAGCAGAACTGGTTAAAACCTGGAAAGAAAACTACAAAAAATTCGAAAATCTCCATATAAGGTGGGAAACTTCCAGTGAAGTGGCCATAGGTCCCATTAAAACTAATTTAAAACCTATCAAATCAGAATTTGATTACAAAGAGGGAGATGTAATATTAAGTCTGTCTGGTTTTAGTGCCGATTCTACCCATATTATTTTAAGTAAAGAAGATCATTCAGCTGTGTATGGCGTTCCAGATATTAATAAAGGGGTTTTTGCCAGGATATCCGGAGGTAGACGTACCCTGTTTAATCTGGTGGATAGGGACACCATAAAGTCAGTGGAACCATTAATTGAGCGAAAAAGTATAATTAATAGTGCTGCTGTTACCAATCTGGATACTGAAATTGAAGAGGGTAATCAAATTTTCAGCTATGTTAAGGTTTCACCTTCCGAAAAATCTCCAAAATCAGTAGAACACTTTTTTTCACTTATAGAAAATGAACTGGTCCTTGACTATGATTCTAATTCTTTTGCAGGTTTTTTTGGCCTGCAGGGTATTAAAAAAGATGCAGAACATATTGATCAACGGAAAAGAGGCACGGTGACTTTAAGAAATTCTGGAAAGGGAACTGGTAAGGTATATATCTACCGGGAAGATAGAGTCTCAAACCCGGCACATAATGTGGTGGGCCATGTTCAGCAGGGAATGGAACTGTTAGATATTGCTAAAAAAGGCAATTCAATAACCGTAATTAGTGAACCGGGCCGTATTATGACTTTATCAAAATCTCAAAAAGAAGTAGAGTCTGCCCTGAAAAAATACGGCATCAAACAAATCAGGGAAGGATTAACTGATGATGATGCTATTGTGGTTAAACAGGAACCCCTCTATACCATTGAAATTTTAAAAGAAAAAGAAGTAAAAACCTTCGGGATAAGTAAAGACAATCTCATAGGAATTGAATTTTCTAAAAATTCTCCCCGATCTTCCTGGTATTTCAAAAAGATCACCGGACTTATAGATGCTCCTATAGGATCTATTAAAATTCACTTTGCATTTCAGGGAATGAAGGTTATGATGTTTGAAGGGGACTCCCGGGAAGCAAAAGGACTAATCCCGGAAAATACTCCTGAGAAATGTGTAAAAGCCGGTGAACTGGGAATAACCAACATGTCACGCCGGCATATTGGAATGATAGGTATAAGGTTTGAAGATAATGATGAGTATGGGCCTACAGGAGAACCATTTAATGGTACCAATATTATTGGCCACATAGTGGAAGGATTATCTAATCTGGAGAAATTTAAAGAAGGGGATGTAGTCTATGTCAAAGAAGCAAAATCAGAATAAAATTCAGGAAGAACCTCAATGTGAAATAGAAGATGACATAGTAACCCGGATGATTATTCTTAGCCCTTCAGCCAACATTTCTCAAAGTGAACTGGTGCAGAAACTTCACATGCTGGAGCTTCCCCTTACCATAAAATCCACCTGCTATGGGGCCATGGTGCATGGCTCTAAAGAAGCTGTGGATCAGGCTATAGAAAAATCTCGTAAATGGGACCCCTTCCATATATTTACTAAAGACCGGGGATTTCCTCCAGGCGATCCTAGAAGATGCAGAGGCCATAGGGGAGCTGCTAGAGAGGGTTATCATCAGTTAGAAAAAGAATTCAATTTATTATGTTATGTTGGAGAGGCCTTAAAAAAGCCAGAAAAAGTTAAAATTGAAAAACCAGAGAAGGTTAGTGTTGATGAATTTAAAAAAATTGTCAATGAAAATTCTTCAAAAATTATAGATGAGGGTGAAAAATGAATATTACTCTATCTTCTACAGGTAAGGAATTAGCTGAAATAGGGCTGGCTATTCATCAGCTTGTAGATAAGCTGCCATTAACCATGAGAAGTAAAGAAGCTAAGGGCGTAAGAATTGAGGATGGAAAAGTACTGGATTATAATTATACCGGGCCAGCATTGGAAGAAGTTCTCAGCACCGGTGAAATTTTTAAAGGAACTCCTGATGTGGGCCCATATGCCGGCACACCTGTGGTGGTGGTTCCCCTTAAAGATGAAGGTCAGATAATCTGTGCCATAGGTTTGGTAGATGTAACTAAAGGATTATTTTCGGATATGGTTGAAATCTCAAGACGCCCGGAAGATGTTAAAAAAGATGATACCCGGGGGGAATTTTATTGAAAGTGGCTATTTTTCCTCCTAATTCTTTAATTTTAGCTGATTTGATTGAAAGAAGAGGACATGAACCCCTGGCTATAATGAAAGAAATCAGAAAAAAGGTAAAAGATGCGGAGATTGATTCACCCCCCATGAATATCACCGAAGAAGACCCTATAAAAGGACTTAAATATGCTGCTATTGAAGTTCCCTCTGGTGTTAGGGGTAGGATGTCTATTTTCGGGCCTTTAATTGATGAAGCCGAGGCAGCCATAATTATGGATGAAGCACCCTTTGGTTTTGGATGCATAGGTTGTGCCCGAACCAATGAACTTTCGGTTTATTATTTGAGAAAAAGAGGAATACCCACCCTGGAGTTAACTTATCCCACCACCCGTGAAGAGACCATGGAACTGGTAAATAAAATTAACACATTCTTAGATCAACTGGAGGAGAAAAATGGTTAAAATAGCCCAAATATCCTGTGGAACTGAGTACAGCGGTATTCAAAAAGAGATTGAAAAAGCTGCTGCTACTTTTGGTGCAGAGATAGTAATCCCTGAAACAGAAATCGATTACATTGACGAAGCTTATAAAAAATTTGGATTCAACTGTGCTAGTTCGGGAATTAGACTAATGATCGCCCGGGCCATGTCTATTGTAGAAGGTAAAAGTGATGCAGACGCTATATTCATTGCTACCTGTTTTAGATGTGCTGAAGGGGCACTGGTAAGAAATGAAATAAGAAGGTTTATCCAGGATAATACTCGCTTACCGGTAGTAACTTACTCTTTTACAGAGAGAACTAAAGCAGATGAATTATTTATCCGTATGGAGGCTTTATCTACTATTGTGGCACGTAAAAGTATTCTGGCCCGTGAAAAACAGGATGGTTTAACTTTAGGCATAGACTCTGGATCTACCACCACCAAGGTGGTTTTAATGGAGAATAATAAAATTTTAGGCACAGGATGGGTTCCCACCACTGATGTCATAGCTTCTGCCCAGGAAGGGACTGACCAGGCCATGGCCGATAGTGGGTACAAATTTGAAGATCTGGATGGAATTGGAGTAACTGGTTATGGTCGTATCACCATTGGTAAACATTTAAAAGCAGATTTAATACAGGAAGAATTAAGTGTTAATTCTAAAGGGGCAGTCTATCTGGCTGATCGCCAAAAAGGCGAGGCCACTGTTCTGGATATTGGGGGAATGGATAATAAGGTAATCACTGTTAATGATGGTATACCGGATAACTTCACCATGGGAGGTATCTGTGCCGGGGCATCGGGACGTTTCTTAGAAATAACTTCCCGCCGTTTAGGCATAGATGTTAGTGAACTTGGTCCTATGGCTCTTAAAGGTGATTATAAAAAAGGACTTCTAAATAGTTACTGTATAGTATTTGGTATACAGGATCTGGTGACTTCACTGGCTGCCGGGGGTAAACCGGAAGATGTAGCTGCTGCAGCATGTCATTCTGTTGCAGAACAGGTCTATGAACAACAACTACAGGAAATTGATGTGCGTGAACCAGTTATACAGGTTGGAGGAACTTCCCTTATTGAAGGGTTGGTGGCAGCCGTTAGTGATATACTGGGGGGTATGGATGTAATTGTCCCTGAAAATTCCCAGCACATCGGTGCAGTGGGGTCTGCTCTTCTGGTTTCTGGAATGGGCAGTCGACAGGAAAAACTATAGGCTTAAATATTTTAATGCAATGATATCAGGGGACAGGAAATGTTAGTAGATTGTTATGATTCTAAAGGTGCAGAAGTTTATGAAATGATTGTAAAACAGGTTTTTCAGGACCTCCAGCTATCCCGATCAGTTAAAGATATGCGTATTTATGTGGATCCTAGAGACCCCGTATTCATAATTGCCATAAAAGCCGATAGAACTACCAATCCTGTTTTAATTGAAGATTTAGCCACTTTTGAATATGATCCTGAGCTTGATAAAACTTCTATTCGAATAAAAGATGAGACCTATCTTCCAGATTTAATGGAGAAATTATGGGAATTGAAAGGAAGGGAAAAAATCCAACAACCCAGCAGATTTGAATTAATCATTGATGGACCTTCAGTGGAATTAGATGGCTTGATGGTTTATAATCCGGCGGAAAAATTAAAACGTAAGATATATGATGCTATATTTCGCATACTTCCGGAGGGGTTCCGGGTAATACGGGATTTGTCTGAAGGTCAAATTATTGCTATGGTTTGCACTGATGAATTGCTTAAAGAAGAATGGATTGATAAATGCAAGGCCATGATAAAAGAGCTGGAAAATTAATTAATAAACAACTTATTATTAGTTTTTATAGATACTAACTATATTAACTATCAGGAATATATTATAAATGGAACTTATCTGGTGGATTTAAATCTAATTAATACAATCACTAACTGGCAGGATAAATATTTTATGAGGTCATCATATGGATGAAAAAACTAAAGAATCAAAATTTGCCCATATTACCCGGGCACACCCCTGTTTTAATGAAAAAATGCATGATAAAGTGGGAAGGGTTCATTTACCCCTGGCCCCCCGTTGTAATATTTACTGTAACTTCTGTACCAGAGATATAAATAAATGTGAACAAAGACCGGGAGTAGCTTCTCGGATAATGGATGTGGATCAAGCAGTAGACCATGTGGAAAAAGTAACCGAAGATATGCCTATTTCTGTTGTAGGAGTAGCTGGACCAGGTGATGCCCTGGCCAATGAAGAGACTTTTGAATTTTTCAAAAAAATCCATGAAAAATTTCCGGATCTAATTAAATGTATGAGTACCAATGGTCTTCTTTTAAAAGATAAAGCTGAAGAATTAGCCCGGCTGAATATAAGTACCATAACCGTTACGGTAAATGCTATTGACCCTGAAATTGGTAAAGAAATTTATTCCCACGTGGTTTATAAAGACCAGCTATATAAAGGGGAAGAAGGATTTAAAATTTTATCTAAAAACCAGCTGGATGGTATTGAAAAAATTTCCAATCTGGGAGTAATTGTGAAGGTGAACAGTGTGCTCATACCAGGATTAAATGACAAGCACATTGTGGATATTGCCCGGGAGGTAAAAAAAAGAGGAGCCTCCTTAATGAATATAATACCACTAATTCCCTTAAACAAAATGAAAGACTATCCCAAACCGGATTGTGCCCAAATAAGTGAAGTTAGGGATGCGGTAGAAGAGATAATTCCAGTATTCAGGGCCTGTACTCAGTGCCGTGCCGATGCATATGGAATTCCCGGTAAACACGGTGAAGACAAGCACCTGGACATGACTCCCGCCAGCCACTACTAAATTAACGGTTTTTTAATTAAAGGAATTTTAATTGCTAATTTACAGTATTTCAATTTTTTATTTTTTAATTTTTTTTAGTATATTTACCATAAAGGAATGATTCTATGAAAACCATGCTCTGGGAAGATAACCAACTATTACTGATTGATCAGACTAAATTACCAGATGAAATAGTATATTTTACCTGTAAAACATATCAAGATGTTATTAAGGCCATTAAAACCATGGTTGTAAGGGGAGCTCCTGCAATTGGAGTTTCAGCTGCTTTTGGAATGGTTTTAGCTGATTTAGCTGGCGAAGATTTAGAAAAAGCAGCATCAGAAATTAAAAATTCCCGCCCCACAGCGGTTAATTTATTCTGGGCAGTGGATAGAATTTTAGCATCACCCTCCCCCCGGGATGAAGCACTAAAAATGTATCAGGAAGATATTAAAACCAATCAAATGATTGGAAAACATGGTTCCCCAGTCATTGATGATGGGGACACCATCCTCACCCATTGCAATGCCGGTGCATTAGCCTGTGTGGATTATGGTACTGCTTTAGGTGTTATAAGGGCAGCATTTGCCCAGGGTAAAAAAATTAATGTTATATGTGATGAGACCCGTCCTTTGGGCCAGGGAGCCCGTCTCAGTGTATGGGAAATGCAGCAGGAAAACATACCGGTAAAATTAATAGTGGATAGTGCAGCGGGATATCTCATGCAACAGGGCAAAATAGATAAAGTGCTAATTGGCGCCGACCGGGTTTTTAAAGGAGGTGTAGCAAATAAAATAGGATCTTTAATGGTAGCACTATCGGCTAAAAGATATGGAGTGCCTTTTTATGTGGCTGCACCTTTGAGCACCTTTGACTATGATAAATCCATTGGGGAAATAGAGATTGAAGAGCGAGGACCTGAAGAAGTACTGCTATATGGTAACTGCCGCATAGCTCCGGAAAATACCGAAGTACTAAATCCAGCATTTGATATAGTTCCTGATGATTTAATAAGTGGGATAATTACAGAAAAAGGCATTCTTGATCCCATTTAGTTTTCTTTTTTAAGTAAGTCTTCAGGGGAAGGATATACTATTTAGCCTTTCTTAAGAAATTCGGGCATCCACTACCACTTGCCATTCACCGGGACTGCTGGATTTGACCTTCTTTAATCCTAAAATTTCCACATCACGGGGATAAGCTGCCTTTTTTATCCGTGAAATAGCCCTTTTATAATCTGCTGCGAACTCATAATAGTGCAACACTCCTCCTTCTACCAGGGAATCCACAGCAGTATCTAAAAACTCCCAGGCAAACCCGGGAAGATTCATAATGGTCCGGTCTACTTTTATTTTTTTTACAGATACAATTTCCCTTACATCTCCCTCTAAGGGCACTATCTTTCCTTTAAGCTTATTTAACTGGATATTTTTTTTCATGAAGCCTACTGCATCAGGATTGATATCCACGGCATAGATGTTCACAGTTTTTTTTCGGGCAATTAAAATCGAAAAGGGCCCTACTCCCGCAAACATATCCAGTATTTTTTCTCCCGTCTGTACCTGTGATGCAATTCTATTTCTCTCCGTAGCCAAACGAGGACTGAAGTATACTTTTTTAATATCCAGTGCCAATCTTGATCCATATTCTTGATGGATGGTGAGTGAATCATCTTCACCAGCTAAATGTTCCAATTGCCTGGTTCTAATAACTCCTTTAATTTCACTGCTTTTGCGATATACTGCTTTTCTACGGGTGAATTTTAAGGCAGCTTCCCCAATAGAATATTTATCATCTTCCAACTCAGCAGGAATCTCCAGGATAACCACATCCCCTATTATATCAAAAGATTTTTTGAGATCTTCTATTTTCTCATCATCCAGTTTTCCCTGCAGATATTCTTTAATACTTTTAGGGGATCTCTTTAAGGATTCAAATTCCATATTTACGATTTCAATATTACCCCACTTGCTAAGGGGCAGATTTTCTAAAATATAATCCTCTAACCTTCTATTTAAAGGAATAAAAACAGATTTATCATCGGTCTTAATTTTAAAATCCAGGTCAATCCATTCTTTTATTAATAAGAATTTACGTAAATCATTGGCTGATTGTTTAGGTACCTTAAAAGCAAGCATAAACTTCCTCAATTAATTTATTTTTTATTTAATTCCCTGATTATAATTCAATCTTTTAAAATTAAATATTTACTGAGTAAATTAATTTATTCTGGAATTCTTTTTTTTAGCAATTCCATTTTCACGTTAGGAGTATATATTATTATTAGTGCAGGGACTATTATATGATAGCAGATGCTTACTCCTCTTTGAGGAATATTTTTAAATTTAAGTTTTATTATTAAAATGGTGATGAAATGCTTTATTTTATTGGTTTAGGACTTTATGATGAAAAAGATGTGTCTTTGAAAGGATTGGAGGCATTGAGAAATTCAGATAAGATATATGTGGAATTTTACACTGCCCGCCTATTTGGAACCACCATATCTTCTTTGGAGGAAATAATGGATCGTAAGGTGGAAATATTAAGTAGAGAACAGGTAGAAGAAGAGGAAATCCCCTTAAAAAATGCTGAAACTAATAAAGTTGCTTTTTTAAGTGCGGGTGATCCTCTCATTGCTACTACTCATGCCGACATGATGATTGAAGCTAAAAAAAGAGGGATAAAAACCCGGGTAATTCATTCTTCTTCTATTCTATCTGCAGCTCCCGGAATATCCGGGTTACAGGCCTATAAATTTGGAAAAGTAACTACTATTCCCTTCCCGGAGAAAAATTTCTTCCCTCATTCTCCCTACTTACTTATAAAAAATAATCTGGAACAAAATGCCCATACCCTGGTTTTACTGGACATAAGGGCCCATGAAGACCGGTACATGACGGTAAATCAAGGCTTAGACTATCTTTTGAAGGTGGAAGATACTCTAAATGAAGGTGTAATTACAAAAAATACTCTGGCGATTGGTTTAGCAAGAGCGGGATCAGATGAACCAGTAATAAGGGCAGATATTATAAAAAAACTGATTAAAGAAGATTTTGGAGGTCCCCTACACTCCCTGATCATTCCGGCCCCACTGCATATTGTAGAGGCAGAATACCTGGTGGCAGTAGCAGGAGCCCCTGAAGATATAATTAACCGAATTTAAGGGGCTTAAATATCAAATAATTATTATTTTAATATTTTTCTATAAAAGAATAGGGTTAAAATGAGTACGTTTTAGATAAAAATATCCCGGGTTTTAAAAAAAGACATTGATTTAGAATAAATTATCCTGAATTTACTCATTTTTCTTCTATATCAATGTCTTTTGGAGAATTTTTAACCAGATAATCACATTTTTCAACATTTTGCAATGGTAACAGGACATAACGGGTTCCTATTTCATGGTGGCTATATACCACTTCAATAAATCCCCGGGATTCATCAATATTTATACTTTCCACCCCGAATTCCCCTTTTTTGAAATTGTGGATATTTTCATTGGTCATACTAACTTCAATTTTTTCAATCATAAACTCAACTCCCTGTTAAAATATTGTTTTTACTAATTCAAATATTATACGAATTTTAAAGAAAAACTAATTGATTCCGGGATGATATTACAAATCCTTATTGGGGTTTAATAAAAATTAATATTAATATAGTAAATAAAATATATTTAGAACTTAAAATAACTGACATTTATTTACTATTCTTATTTAGAATAGCCAGAATTAGATTATTTTTTAAAATTAGTGATTATGGTACAAGAGGATATAAAATGGAAGAATACGTTATAGAAGCCCAAAATCTGAGTAAAAATTACAATGGATTTAAGGCGGTAGACGGCCTTAATCTTAAAATCAAAAAAGGAGAGGTTTTTGGTTTTTTAGGGCCTAATGGTGCTGGTAAAACCACATCCATTAGTATGATGGTAGGACTACTGCAACCCAGCCAGGGAAAAGTCCTGATAAATGGAGTAAATGTGGAAAAGGTAGATAAAATAGTTATAGGTATCTGTCCCCAGGAACTGGTTCTATGGGAAAATTTAACCTGTATGGAGAGCCTTAAACTGATGGGAGATATGTACGAGGTTCCAGGAGACGTTTTAAAAAAAAGAGCTGAAAAATTACTCCAGGATCTTTTCCTGATGGATAAAGCAGATACAATAGCTTCTAAATTATCTGGAGGGATGAAAAGACGTTTAAATCTTGCTTTAGCATTAATACACGCTCCAAATATAGTTGTTTTAGATGAACCTTCTGAGGGCCTTGACCCCCAATCAAGAAGGGTTTTATGGAACTTCATCAAATCATTACGGGACAATGAAGGCAAAACTGTAATTCTTACCACCCATCTAATGGATGAAGCCGATAGATTGAGTGACAGAATAGCCATAATGGATCATGGCAAATTACTTCTTCTGGATACTCCTGCTAATTTGAAAAAACAGATTGGAGAGGGTGATGTGGTGGAAATGAAGTTAAATGATCCTGAAAAAAATAAAGAGATAATTGAATATCTGGAAAATATGCATTTAATTGAATCTGCCCATGTAATTGATAACCATATCAATATAAGGGCCCTCAATGCAGTGGCTTTACTTCCTCAAATAATGAGATATATGGAAGACAATAAAATTTCTGTTGCAGATTTATCCATCAGGCAAAATACATTAGAAGACGTTTTTATTGAATTAACTGGCACAGGATTGAGAGAATAATGAAATTTATCAGCATCGCTATTAAAGATTTTAAGGAACTTATAAGAGACCAGAGAGGTCTTTTCATGATTTTAGGGTTTCCACTATTTTTCATGCTTGTTTTTGGATTCGCATTTGGTGGAATGGGCCAGGAAAATGAACCACATTTACTGGCAGTGGTAAATTATGACCAGGGGGCCATTTTTCCCTTAACTAATGAAGAAGTAAATTTTGGAAATAATTTTACAGAAGTTCTACAGGATTCAAAATATGAGGATAGTGACGTTAATCTATTCAATGTTACCGTGACCACGGAATTTGAAGCAGATAGACTCATAAAGAGCCGGGAGGTTGATGCGGCCATCATTATTCCCGAAGACTTCTCCCAATCCATGGTACAACTTATTAACTCTAATTTAAACCAGCAAAATATCATGGTAATCCCGGAGGGGACAACTAACTCCTCTAATAATTTCACCTCTGTAATAATTAAGGGAGATACCAGTTTTTCCAACTTTGGGGTTTCTCAGGCTATACTGGTAGGCACCCTCCAACAATTTCAGGAGGAAACGGTTAGTGCCATATCAGAAACCATTTCCCCTTCCACAGCCCCATCTGCAGAATCCATAACCACTTCTGTTGAATCAGTGCCCGGTACAGAATCGTTTTCCATGTTTGATTTTCTGGCCCCGGGAATGATGGTATTTGCCATACTGCTTTTAGCCACCACGGTAGCTGCAGCTTTAAGCAGGGAAGTGGAAACTGGAACCCTGGCCCGCTTAAAAATGTCCCGGATGCGGTCTTTTGACCTATTATTCGGGGGTTTAATTCCCTGGTCACTGGTTGCTGCAGCTCAAATAGTTATTTTGCTGGTGGTGGCCATTATAATGGGCTTCAAATGGCAGGGAGGCTTAAATTCTCTAATACTGGCTATTTTTATTGCAGTAATTGGAGGAATAGCTTCTGTGGCATTGGGAATGATCATAGCTGCTTTTGCTAAAAATGATCGTCAGGCGGCCAACTTAGGGACCCTGGTTACAGTACCGGTTAGTTTTTTATCAGGAGCTTTTTTTGCATTGCCTCCCGTAGTAATTGGAGACTTCCTGGGCCAACAGGTGCAAATATATGATCTGCTTCCATGGACACACACCCTTACTGCTTTAAGGGCAGTATTAACATTTGGAGAAGGTTTAAATGATATTACATATTCCTTAGGCTGGATGATAGTCCTTACTTTAATCCTGTTTGTTATAGGTGTGGGAATATTTTCCAGAACCCGATTAAGTGCAGAAAATTAAATCAAATCTCCCTTGGTGATGAGATAATGAAAAAAGAAAAAAATAAACATGTACACCATGGTAAATCCACCCGGGATATACTTGACCCGGGTCAGGTTCTTTTAAATGTGGGAATAAAACCCGGAGATATTTTTGTAGATGCCGGTTGTGGGGATGGTTTCATCTCTTTAGAGGCATCTAAAATGGTGGGTGAAAAGGGAATGGTTTATGCAGTGGATATTCATGATAAGTCCCTTGAATCCCTGGAAAAAGAAATCCAAAACAAAAAGTCAGGTAATATTTCCCTGCTTTTGGCAGATATAACCCGTAAGTTACCTCTAGAAGATGATAGTGTGGATATCTATTTCATGGCCAATGTGTTCCATGGGCTGGTGTCCAATAATGAAGTAACAAATACCATGAAAGAATCATTGAGAATATTAAAACCAGGTGGTATGCTGGCCATAGTTGATTTTAAAAAAGTTAAAAACACACCAGGCCCACCTTTAGAGGTACGTTTAGAACCAGAGGAAATAGTGGAAACCCTCCTCTCCTGCCAACTACAAGAACCAAAAATAATTGACACCGGACCCTATCATTATCTGGTTTTAGCATCAAGCAGATAATTAGTCAGGGCACGCGCCATTCAATTTATTTAGCCTAATTTAATTTTAAACATAGGTCAATGAATAGGAGTGTATTTTTCTAAAAATGATATATACTCCTTATCTAAAATTCTAAGGGTGGACATAATAGCCGGGGATGAACAGGATCGCTGCTCCACCAAATTACGCAGGGTACCATTTTTAATATTTTCATAAATTTCTTTTATAACCAGGTCCAGGCTTTTTTTATTATATTCTATCAATTCTTCAGTATTTAATTCCATTAAGGGATACTTTTCAAGATTGTAAGAGGCACTGGGAGTCATTATGATATTTAAATAACCATAAAATTCACATACCGAATCTGAAAACAGGTCTAAACCCATATATGCCAGTAATGGTAAAAAGGAAGTATCTGCAAATGGCAGGCATAATGCGGTGTTAGGGCTAACAGCTTCCCTTAAACTGGTCACCATTTTTACCAGATCCCGGGGTCTTTGCAATAATTCATCAGAATTGGCTATTAAAAGTGCATTAAACCCCATTTCTTCCAGTTTTTTTGCACATTCTATCCTCAAATCAACATATTTTGATCCATGGACCACTGCAAATTCTTCTTCGCAATTACCGGCCTTTTTTAATGTTTCTTCCACAGACCACTTTGCCAGATCCCGGGGAACCTCATAAGGCATGGCTTCGTCTTCACAAAGTGAGATGGATTCCAGGGGTAAAACAGCAGGGGTGGTTAGTTCACCATAGATACCTGCTCTACCTGGCCCGTCATGAATCTTTATTTCTAACATACTTTTTTTCATAAGTTCTACTTCCATGGTAAATTATGGGCATTGGTAGTTATATAATAAATCTTATAAATTCTTAATTTATCTAATTTTTAGTTTGAATATATATGGGGAGAACGATATCTATATTTTTGATTAAAACCACAAGGTGTAACCTAAAACCTTACACTACGCGAAATTTTCACAACCTTTATATACCTACTTAAAGTACAGTCTAATAAGAGAATCTGAGGTTTATGTAAACCAGTGATGTTTCAAGGTGTGAACAATAATGTCTGTATTAAAACGCCTTAAAAACTTCTTAAGTGGGGAAAAAGAAGAGTCAACCGAGGAGAAAAAAACAGAATCTCCTGAATCTAAAGTTTCTAATACTTCCCAGGTTGCTAAGGATAAAACTCCTGAAGCTGCTGAAGTTTCCACTAAAAAGGATGAAGTTCCTGATAAGGTGGAGGAAGTAAAAGTTGCTGAAGTTTCCACTAAAAAGGATGAAGTTCCTGATAAGGTGGAGGAAGTAAAAGCTGAAACTACTGAAACTGAAACTGCAGAGGATAGTTCTTCTTTAAAAGAGGAACCAACTGAAAAACCTGCAGATGAAGTGGAAAGTGTGGAAGAAACTGAAGAAACCTCTGAAGATGAACTCGAACCCCAAAATGTAACTGATGAAAAACCAAAACTGGAAAGGAGTGAGAAGATGACTCTACTTGACCGAGATGAAAACTTATTAAAAAGAGAAGATATCGATAAAGAATTTTCCCAGGAAATCAAAGAAGCTGGAGGAGACAGTTTAGAATACTGTTTCCAGTGTGGTACCTGTACTGGTTCCTGTCCTTCCGGAAGGAGAACTCCTTACCGTGTCAGGCAAATTATTAGAAAAACCAACATGGGATTAAAAGACGAAGTAATGGCTGACCCTAACTTGTGGATGTGTACCACCTGCTATGCCTGTCAGGAAAGATGCCCCCGGAAAATTAAAATTGTGGATGTAGTTAAGCTGGCCCGTAACCATGCGGCCCAGGCTGGATTTATGGCACCTGCTCACAAAATGACCGGATCATTTGTAATAAAAACCGGACACGGTGTACCTATCAACGATGCCACCATGGAATTAAGAAAAAGAGTAGGTCTGGGAGAATTACCACCAACCACTCACCAGTTCCCGGGAGCATTAGAAGAAGTTCAAACCATCTTAAAAGCAACTGGCTTCGATTCCTTAATTGGATACAATTGGGAAACCGGAGAACTAGAATAAATAACCTTAAGGAGGATCAAAAATGGAAATCGCATACTTCTTAGGATGTATCATGAATAACCGATACCCTGGTATTGAAAAAGCTACTCGAATTTTATTTGATAAATTGGATATTGATTTAAAGGACATGGAAGGCGCATCTTGCTGCCCTGCTCCTGGTGTATTTGGTTCCTTTGATAAAACTACCTGGGCTGCTATTGCAGCTAGAAACATAACCATTGCAGAAGACATGGGTGCAGACATCATGACTGAATGTAATGGTTGTTTTGGTTCACTCTTTGAAACCAACCACATGTTAAAAGAAGACGAGGAAATGAAAGAAAAGATTAACACCATCCTGGCTGAAACCGATAGGGAATTCAAAGGTGATGTTAATGTAAGACACTTTGCAGAAGTGCTCTACAATGATGTGGGATTGGAAAAACTCTCAGAATTAGTTGACCAGCCTTTAAACTTAAATGTAGCAGTACACTATGGTTGCCACTTCCTCAAGCCAAGCGATGAAATCAAAATCGACAACCCGGAAAAACCTACCATTCTGGATGAAATAGTAGAAGCAACCGGTGCCAAATCAGTTCCCTACAAGGACAAAATGATGTGCTGCGGTGCTGGTGGGGGAGTAAGATCCCGGGATCTGGATGTTGCTCTGGATTTCACCCGAGAAAAACTAACCAACATGAAAGAAGCAGGTGTAGATGCAATAGTAAATGTTTGTCCTTTCTGCCACTTACAATTTGACGTGGGACAAATGGAGATTAAAAATAAAATAGGTGATGATTTCGACATACCTGTTTTCCATTTAGCTCAACTACTAGGTCTGGCCATGGGATTAGCTGGTGACGAATTAACTCTGGACTCACATCAGATATGTACTGACGATGCAGTCAAAAAATGTCTGGACTTCTCAGAGTTAGATGTAATCACTGGAGGAGAATAATTCTCCTACCTTTTATTTTTTTAAATAATTTTTTCTAAAAAAACCAACATATAAGGGGTGTTTCTTTGTTTATAGCAACTCTTGCAGGCATATTTAATTTAAAAGATTTACCTGAAGAATACAGCTCTTTTGTGCAATATAAAGCTTCTCTTGAGAAAAGAGATATTGAAGATAATGATGAAATTGCTATCCTGGCCATTCAGGGTACAGAAAGCTATCATGTATTATTTTTAAAAGCATACAATAATATCCGGGAAATTGAAGATGAATTAAAATTAGCTGATGCTAAAATTAACCATACTAGTTTAAATATACTGGAAGGACATTTATGAGCAGCTTAGTGGTAGAACAAACCTGGCTGGTTTTGGTTGATCTTTTAACTGATCTTAAAAATAAGGGTATTGATGTTCCCACCTCTATAAATGAGGACATAAGACTTTTAAGGACCTCTATTAATTTTTATAAAGCAGATACAACCCATCCGGATATGATGAAGGAATTAAAGAGGATAAATGATTCTATAAATTCCATTCAGGACCAATTATTAAATCTGGCCCAGGATGTTTCTGAAAAATACTATAATGAATGGCTGGAAAAACTCAAAAAAGTTTCCCTGGGGGAAGAAATCTATAAAACCAGCAAAACAAAATCTCGATTTATGGTAGGAGCCCCACCTGGTTTTAATGCAGCTCGAGTTACCTTAAAAGAACCTCTTGCTGAAGAAAGAGTCCAGGATATTGCAGAAGATAATAATCTCATCATAGAATTTGTGGAAGATAATGTTATCGCCATTTATGGGCACGGGGATAATGTTAAAAACGGACTTAAAAAAATAGGCTCTTTTTTTAAGGATTATTAATTAACTTAACTTTTATTATTTTAAGCTAAATTTTGGTGTTATTATGAAAATACTGGCTATTAGTGACCTTCATGGCAAGATCCATCCTGGATTGGATAACTATCTAAAAAATAATAAAATTGATTTGATTGTTATTTCCGGGGATATAACTCATTTCGGGCCACCTGAACTGGCCCAGGATTTGCTGGATCAAATGGGGTCCTATAACATACCCATTATAGCTATTCCTGGAAACTGTGATCCTCAGGGAATCCATGTTTGTTTGGAAAATTGTAAGGCATTAAATGTTCATGCTAAAAGCTTATCCCTAAAAAATATTGCTATTTGCGGATTTGGAGGTTCTAATCCCACTCCTTTTGATACACCTATTGAATTCGGGGAAGTGGAAATATATGAAGAACTGGATAAACTCCTCCTGGAGATGAAAGACCAGGATGTTAAAATCCTCATCACCCATGCCCCACCCTACAACACCCAGGCAGATAAACTATTCACCGGTGAACATGTAGGGAGCAAAAGCATTAGAGAAATTATAGAAAAATATAAACCCGATTTAAATATATGTGGTCATATCCATGAAGCACAGTCAGTGGATACCATTCTTAAAACCATAGTGGTTAATCCCGGTCAGTTATCTGATGGTTCAGCATGCCTCATTAATATTGGGGATGAAGAACTTGAAAATGGAACTTATGCCATAGATTCTAAATTCATTAAGCTATAATTTCAAACGGTAGGTTTATCCCGGGGTGAGGATTTAATATAATTCTTATATTTTATGAAAACTATATTATGCTGTATATACTATCTTTAATCTGCAGTTAATGTCTTTCAGGTGAAAGCTATGATAATGGTTCAAGGAGAAGTAAGTGGAAAAAAATATACCGAACCTTTTTCTAAGGGTGTTCTGGCCAGATCTTTAACTAGGGCTGAAATGGATCCAAACAAAGCCCATACTTTTGCTTCTCAAATCGAGGCTCACCTTAAAGCAGAAAAAGTTGAAGTCATCACCATTGATGAAATGGTACGCATAGTCTGTGAAAAATTAAGAGAAGAAAATGAAGAAATTGCAGAAAAATATGTGGCCTGGAGAAGAATAAGAAAATGCAAAGAACCATTAATTATTCTTATTGGAGGAGCATCCGGGGTAGGTACTTCTTCTATAGCATTTGAAGTTGCCAACCGCCTGGGTATCAGGAATATGATTAGTACGGATATGATACGGGAAGTAATGCGTAAAATAGTAGGTAAAGAGCTAGTACCCACCATATATGAGTCAAGTTATACTGCCTACCGGTCTTTACGAATACCTCCTCCTCCTGAATTTGATGAAGTTCTCATTGGATTTAGAGATCACGTGGATACGGTTAGTATCGGTGTAGAAGCAGTAATTGAAAGAGCCCTCAAAGAAGGTATCAGCATTGTAATCGAAGGGGTTCATATTGTACCGGGTTTTATTAGAGAAGACCTGGTTAATAAGGAAAACGTGGCCATGTTTGTACTCACCGTTTCTGATGAAAATGTGCATAAGGGAAGATTCTACTCTCGATGCAGACAAATGTGGGCTAGAAGGCCATTAAAAAGATATATGAGTTATTATTGGGCCATAAGGAGAACCCACAAATACTTTGAAAGTCAAGCTAATAAGTTCAATGTACCGGTGATTGAAAATATTGATGTGGTCACCACCATTGATTCAATTATTAAATCTCTTACAAAAACTAACGGGGGTGTAAAAAATGCTGAAAAACCTAAAAGTTAAAGAAATAATGACCAATGATGTTATTACTGTTTCACCAGAAGAAGACGTGGTATTCGCCTTTGAAAAATTAATGAAATACAAAATTAGTGCCTTACCAGTGGTTCAGGATAAAAAACTACAGGGTATTGTCACTGCTTCAGATTTAGGTCATAACCTGATTCTGGATAACTACGAACTGGGAACCACGGTAGAAAAAGCAATGGTACTGGATGTGGCCTGTGTCCTCCCTGATGATGATCTTTCTTCAGCAGTAAATAAAATGAAGGAACATGGCTCAGAAGGCGGCATAGTA